>JBBSHP010001128.1:0-1911 GCA_038232555.1 Bryobacterales bacterium | reverse complement strand
TAGTTCACGCGATTGGGACGCGCGTGACGGTTCCACCGCGTGGGCCGGGGCCGGATGGCGAAAGGCACAGCGTCATGCCCTTAACGCGAAGCAAGAAGCGCCACTCGGTTTTGATCGAAAACATCATTGCTGACGGCACGCTTCTGGACTTCATGCCGAGTCAGTCCGGGAAGCAGCCGTATCAACTGGAAATCCAGAGATTGGAGATGAGCAACGTGGGAGGCGGCGGACCCCTCGATTACCGCGCCATTCTCCATAACACTGAGCCGCCGAGTGAGATTCACTCCAAGGGAAAGTTTGGTCCGTGGAATCCCGACGACCCCGGGGCGCACACCTGTTTCGGGCTCCTACTCGATGGACCACGCTGAACTCGGGGTTTTTCGCGGCATCTCTGGCACACTTCATTCCACCGGGACGTTTAGCGGAGCGCTGGCTCGGGTTGCAGTGAAAGGGACGGCCGTGGTGCCTGATTTCCACGTGACCCGTAGCCGGCACACGCTGCCTGTCTCAACTGAGTTCGACGCACTGGTGGACGCTACAGACGGGGACACGCTGCTGGAGAATGTGAAGTCCAGTGTGCTGCGCAGCATGGTTTTTTCCAAAGGGAGCGTGGCCGGCAAAGAGGGACAGACAGGCAAGACGGCAGCACTCGATATGTGGGTCCAGAACGGACGAATTCAGGATCTGCTACTGCTCTTCATCAAATCGCCCCATGCCGCCCTCAGCGGCACTGTCAGCCTCCGCGCCAAGGTGGAGGTGCCGCCCGATTCCCGGCCATTTCTGGACAGACTACGGATGGATGGAGATTTCGGAATCGGCGCCGCCAAGTTCGCGAACACCAACAATCAAGGCGCAATTAACAAGATCAGTGAGAGCGCCCGGGGCGAGACGAAACAAGAGCAGGCCGTAGATCCCCAAACCGTGCTGTCGGATTTGAAAGGCCACGCGGTGGTAAGAAACGGGATCGCCACCCTCTCCCATGTGTCGTTCCGGGTTGCGGGCGCGGTTGCGGCCGTGGCTGGAACCTATAACCTTGTCAATGAACAGATCGATCTCCACGGCCACCTGGAGACCCATGGGAAGCTTTCGGACGCGACCTCAGGGTTCAAATCGCTGATGCTGAAAGTAATCAATCCCTTCTTTAAAAAGAAGGACGGAGTAAAGGTGATCCCGTTCAAAATAACCGGCACGTACGCTCACCCTGCAGTTGCCCTGGATTTCGGCCGTAAGAAGTGACAGGTCGGATTACTGTTTCAAAATCGCGAGCCGTGCATTCGGAAGAGAGGCGCTCAGAGCCATGCATGCCCATGCAGTAGCCGCCGATGAGATCCATTGATCGTGGTCATGCGGAAAGCCCCCTTGAAAATAGGGCTGGAACTTCGGTGCCCGGCTCGCGACATGCCAGGAACCGTCGTCGAGTTGGGTTTTGAGCAGATACGCCAGGCCCCGGCGATATGCGGCATCGGTGGCCGGCAGCCCGGCGCTACTCAAGGCAAAGAGACTCTGCCCCGTGCCGTAGGCATCGCTCGCCAGATCGCGCGTTTGTGCCCACCCACCATCCCGCCGCTGCAGAGCGATCAGTTCTCTGGTCATTCGACTTAGTGAAGCAGCATCGCTACCAGCCCACTGCAACCCTAAGACCTGCATGTTGCGATCTTCCGTGGTACGCGGCTCGGCGGTGGTGAGCCAAGCCTTGGCCAAAGCAATCCGCTCATCGAACTCGCGTTTGCGGGCAGGGATGCCGTAGAGTTGTAGACTCCGAATGGCGATTGCCGTTCGAGTGATGTCGCCATCTTCCATGGGAGGACGGGCGATCCCGCCAATGTGCCATGACCCGTTAGCCTGCTGTTCAGCCGCAAGGTTGAAGACCATGGCGTCAGTGACGTTTTGGGCGGGCTCTTTTTCAGCTCC
>JBBSHP010001127.1:0-1911 GCA_038232555.1 Bryobacterales bacterium | reverse complement strand
TGGCTCGGGGGAGGCGCCATGTCCTCAACAGCCTAAAACATTTGTAGCAGGAATGTTTACTGGGTAGTCTGCACCAAAATTGCGGATGAGCCGAGAAATGCCCCGGCTTTCGCCGGGGCGGATGAACCACCGTACACACCTACAGCTATGGACGGATAGTGGCGCGTAGCGTGCGATTCTCTCAGGGCCGGTGGAGAGTTTTTGGTAGCCATCGCACAACTGTTCATGGCGCTGTTTCTCCGGTGGGTAGTTCAGAGGCTTCTTGTGCGTGCAGAGCGGTCCGTGCAAGGGATTACAAAAAGGCTTGCGAACGTGCCGAGCGCCGGGAGATGGTCTGGTACAGTCACTTTCACGACAAGATGCGGATTCCGGGCTGACTTGGCGGAGCTACTTTTAGAAGCTCGCGGTTATGAATTTGCTTTTCGACAAATGTCGACTGGGATGGTCCAAGTCGGCACGGGTGTTAGCTGGAGGGTGTAAAAAGGATTGTGTAAACGCGGTTCTCGAGAAGTGAAGAGAATAGGAGAACCGAATGGCAATCAGGAAAGAGCTAATAGACGAGTTGATGGCGACCAGCGATGGTCCTTTGATCGGTCCGGATGGGTTATCGAAGGAACTGATGAAGGCGCTGGTGGAGAGGATGATGGCCGGCGAGCTGAACCATCATTTAGGGTATGAGAAGCACGAGGTGGCCGGGTATAAGAGCGGCAACACGCGCAACGGGAAGAGCAAGAAGACGCTGAAAACGGAGTCCGGCGAGATGACGATCGAGGTGCCCCGGGACCGCCAGGGCACCTTTGAGCCGCAGATCGTCGAGAAGCATCAGACGCGGTTTGAAGGGTTCGATGCGAAGATCATTTCGATGTACGCGCTCGGGATGACGGTGCGCGACATCCAAGGGCACTTGCACGAGATGTACGGAGTCGACGTCAGCGCGGCGTTGATCTCGGAAGTGACCGACGGCATTCTGGAAGAGGTGAAAGCGTGGCAGGACCGGCCGCTGGAAGCGCTCTACCCGATTGTTTACCTGGATGCGCTGATGGTGAAAATGCGGCAGGACGGGAAGGTGGACAACCGGGCTGTGTACACAGCGATCGGCATCAACATGGAGGGCGAGAAGTCGGTACTGGGCCTGTGGGTCAACGCGACGGAAGGAGCTAAGTTCTGGATGTCGGTGCTGATGAATCTGAAGAACCGCGGAATGAAGGACGCGTTTATCATCTGCACGGATGGACTAAAAGGGTTTCCCGATGCGATCGAGGCAGTCTTCCCGAGCACCCTGGTGCAGACCTGCATCGTGCATTTAATCCGGGCCAGTCTGAACTTCGTGAGCTGGAAAGAGCGCAAGACTGTGGCCGCGGACCTGAAAGCGATCTACCGGGCACCCAGCGCGGAGATGGCGGAGTTGGCCCTCCAAGAGTTCCGGCTCAAGTACCCCAAGCATCAGGTGGTGGCTGACGTATGGGAACGGAACTGGCAGCGGGTCATCCCCTTTTTCGAGTTTCCCGAGGAGATCCGCAAAATTATATATACGACCAATGCGGTTGAGTCGCTGCATATGACGCTGCGCAAGGTAACTAAGAATCGCGGATCGTTCCCCAGTCAGGAAGCGGCCGTCAAACTGATTTATCTGGCGCTGCGAAACGTATCCAAAAAATGGCACACGGTCCAGGGCTGGCGCGAGGCGCTCCGGCAATTTACCATCCGCTGGCCGGACCGGATCGATCAAGCGCGTGCAGCTTGAAATCAAAACCTTTCAATGAATAAGGAATCGCGTTTACACAAAGTTCTTGACACTACCGTTAGCTGTGGTTTCGTACGGAAGCCAAACATAGCAATCGAACGATCAAAACTGAATTTGAGAGCATCAGTGGATAGACCGGCATCGCATACCGATTGAGAGCATTCAGC
>JBBSHP010001126.1:0-1912 GCA_038232555.1 Bryobacterales bacterium | reverse complement strand
GTACGCCTACGCCAAAGAGGTAGCGCATGGTGTGAGCCCACGGTCCATGCGAGTCATCAAGAAGCAGGTTTACAACGCAATGTTCGAATCGCTCTCGGAATCCTTTGAGTCCGCTGAACAAGAGATGATAGACAGTCTGCAATGCGAGGACTTCAAAGAAGGTGTCGCGCATTTTGTCGAGAAGCGTGCGCCCGTGTTTACCGGCCGCTAATCGAGGAGCTCCGATGAACTTCGAATACAGCGACAAAGTTAAGGACCTGCAGAGCAAGCTGCTTGCTTTTATGGACGAGCACGTCTACCCGAATGAGCAGCGGCATCACGATGAGGTAGCGCAGGGCGAACGCTGGCAGCCCTCCAGGGTCATTGAAGAACTGAAGCCCAAAGCACGGGCAGCCGGTCTTTGGAACCTGTTCCTGCCGGACAGCGCGGACGGAGCAGGGCTGACGAATCTGGAGTACGCGCCCCTTTGCGAAATCATGGGCCGGTCGCATATGGCGCCCGAGGTCTTCAACTGTTCCGCGCCTGATACCGGCAACATGGAAGTCCTGGCCCGCTATGGCACTCCGGAGCACAAAGAGCGCTGGCTCAAGCCGCTGCTGGCGGGTGAGATTCGTTCCTGTTTTTCGATGACCGAACCCGACGTGGCGTCGTCGGATGCGACGAATATCCAATCCAGCATTGCGCGTGATGGTGACGATTACGTCATCAACGGGACCAAATGGTGGTCCTCCGGTGCGGGCGACCCGCGCTGCAAGATGTCAATTTTTATGGGGAAGACGGATCCCGCGGCGCCCCGCCATAAACAGCAATCCATGATCCTTGTTCCCATGGATTCTCCGGGGCTCAAGATCGAGCGGCTCCTCACCGTATTCGGCTACGATCATGCGCCGCATGGCCATGGCGAGATCACTTTTCGGAACGTTCGCGTACCCGCATCCAACCTGTTACTTGGTGAAGGGCGCGGCTTCGAGATCGCCCAGGGCCGCCTGGGGCCGGGCCGCATTCATCACTGTATGCGTCTGATCGGTGTAGCGGAGCGCGCTCTGGAAATGCTGTGCAAACGGGTGCAGTGCCGCACTGCATTCGGCAGGAAGATCGCCGAACAGGGCACCATCCGAGCCGATATTGCAACCTCTCGAATGGAAATCGAGCAGGCCCGTCTGCTCACACTCAAGGCCGCCACCATGATGGATACGGTCGGCAACAAAGCGGCGCGAGCTGAAATCGCAATGATTAAAGTGATAGCGCCCAACGTCGCTCTCAGAGTGCTGGATCGGGCTATCCAGGCCCACGGCGCCGCGGGCGTTTGCCAGGATTTTTTCCTGGCAGCCGGCTGGGCGAATTCCCGCACCCTACGCTTGGCCGACGGTCCCGATGAGGTCCACCGCGAAGCCATCGCTAAATGGGAACTGGAGCGCTGGCCAACCTCGTAAGTCGCGAAGTTTATCCTGGTATTTGATCGATCTTCACACCCACACCAACGAGTCCGATGGATCTTATACTCCGGAGGAACTGGTGTGGGCCGCTCTCGATGCCGGTCTGGAGGCCCTGGCCATTTCCGACCACGATACTTTCTCCGGCTACGATCAAGTGGCCACCCTCGCGCGCGCACACGGGTTGGATCTGGTATGCGGCATCGAATTGAGTACGCGCATGGCGATGAGCCCCTCGAACACCAAGAACGTCCATCTGCTTGGGTACTTCCTGCATGAGCCACCCTCATTCGGGTTCCGCGAATGGCTGCTGGAGATCCAGACCGCGCGCCGCCAGCGCAACCAGCAACTCGTGGACCGGCTGAGAGAACAAGAAGTAGATATTCATCTGCCGGAGGTCGAAGCGCTCGGACGCAGCCTGACGGGTCGTCCGCATTTCGCCCGTCTTTTAGTGCAAAAGGGCTACGCCGAGGATACCG
>JBBSHP010001125.1:0-1914 GCA_038232555.1 Bryobacterales bacterium | reverse complement strand
CGGAAACGCGACTTTCCGATCTGCCAACTTCGATCGCCAATCGCGACCGTATTGTCCTTCGCCACTACCCGCTCGCTCTGAATCGTAAAGATCCACTCCAGATCGGATCGCGTCGTATGCCGGAAGGCCGTCCCTTTCTCCTTCGCCATTACCGTGAATTGCCTGTTAAACTCCGCAATGTAACGCTCACCGAGGAACTGATTGGCTCCCTCCACGGTCTGAATGCCGGCCAAACGCAGTTCTTGTGGCAATCGTCCTTGCCACGTCCCAAAGCTGCGCTCCGATCGCCCTCGCGCCTGCGGAGAATAGGCAGGAATCATCTGTATTCCCAACTCTTTCAATGCCCGCCCCACTTGCGTCGGGCGATGCTTGTCCACTTTATCGCCAGCCTTCACCGTTACGAAAAAATGGCTCCCGCGATCACTGTACAAAGCGCAGAACAGACCTTTCCTTTCGATCACCTCGCGCAGACCGGCCATCACCGTGCGCGTCGATTCCTCCTCCACCAGCTGCGCATAATAGATCTCGCTGGTGGCGTCATCGAGAATCACGATCAAATCGTGCCAGCGCTGGTCCCCCAACCACTTATGCTTGCTTCCATCAATATGCAGCAGCATCCCTGCCATCGGCCGGCGCTCTCTCCTCCGACGATGCTTGCCGCGCTTGCGCGCCTTGGCCACTAAACCCGCTCCTCGCAGAGCCAGCTGCACCCACGTGTAACTCAATTCAATCTGGTGTTCGGATTGCAACTTCTCGTGGAAATGCTTGATATTCAGGTCATAGTAAACCTCCTGGTACAAACGCAAGACCTCTTCCGCCACCGCCAGCGGCACGCGCTTTAAACTCGGCTTCCCTTTCCGTCCATCCGCCAGTCCCGAATAGCCGTGTTCCTCCAACTTCTCCCGCCAGCGCCGCATCGTCCGATCGCTCACCCCGATGATCTCGGCGGCTTCCCACCAGGTGATCTTCTTCGCCATCGCTTTCAAAAGTACGTCCTGTAATTTCATCATCCGCTCCATTTCCGCGGCTGAGTACTGCTGGGCTTCTTCCACCTCCCCAGCGTCTCGCCTTTTCTCCAAAGCGGACAGATCACGTGTGATTAGGACCGGACATATCACATACTAGCGACATACATTGAAGCGCGTCGTTGCGCTGCTCTCATTGCCAACGTAGAATGCCGGATGATTAAGGGCGTTGAACGCTTCCATGCGCAACTGGATCGAGTGCCTTTCCGTAATGCTCACGGTTTTTAGAACCGAGGCATCGAACTGAAGATCCCAGGGGCCTGAGAAGTAGCGCGGCTGCAGACCTCCGATCGTACCGGGATCTGGATTAAAAAAGACCTGCCCCGAAAACGTTGACCCGTCGTTGGCGACCCCGCGCCCATCGGATCCGATGACGCTAGGAGAGATAAACATTGGCCCATTGCCGGTCATGAAGAAGCCCACAACTTTATCCAACTGGCCCTTCGTAACGTTTGTGTTCGCCGGATTTTGGGCGACGGGGGTTCCGGCAGCCCTGTTAAAAGTTCCTCTCGTCGAGAGAACTGAAAACGGTGTGCCGGAGTGATAGGTAAATATGTTACTGACGGCCCATCCGCCGATAACTCTATTTACGACCGGACCGGCGCTGAACCGCTTACCCGCGCCAAAGGGCAGCTCAATGACGTAATTTCCCTTTAAAACGTGAGTTAAGTCGTAAGGCTCACGCGAATGCTCCAGACGCAAGTTATTGTTGTCGAGCAACGGCTCTAAGCGCCGCTGATCGTCTCCAGCCCCGTCACTCATCGCCTTTGAGTACGTATAGTTAAATTGCAAGCTGACACCGTAGCGGGTGCGTTTGCGGAGATCGAATTGTAAACCGTTGTAGGTTGAACTGCTAAAATTTCCGACGCTGTATGCCGATAACACATTT
>JBBSHP010001124.1:0-1916 GCA_038232555.1 Bryobacterales bacterium | reverse complement strand
GATCCCGCGGACGCTGGCGGATCCAGCTTCCTTTGGCAGAAGAGTGGCCCGTCTATCAAAGTGCCATTGACGACCATCGACCGTATTGCGGCGGAGATGAAACTTCCTAAAATTGATCTGATCAAGATGGACATTGAAGGCTCGGAGAAAAATGCGCTGCTGGGCGCCGCGGACGTAATTCGCCGTTTTCATCCGCGGCTCGCGATCGCGCTCGAACACAGCACGGATGATGTCGAGGTGCTGCCGGCGGTCGCGCGCCAGTTGTGGGCGGGCTACCACGTGACACTCACGCCCTGCGTTAAGACGTTCGATCTGATACACCCGGAAGTTGCTCTGATGGCCCCCTGATTAGGGTGATTAGGGAGCGGGCCTCGATGCCGGCGTGAGTTGGAGTAAAATATACGTTGTTAGCCCTCCTGCAGGAACACCAATGAATCTGTCAGTCCGACTGGCGGAAGATTTCAGCCCCACAGTCAAGAACAAAGGCCGCCAATACTTCTGGCAGGGCCGCGTACGAATTCAGGACGGCTCGGAGTTCGACGTGGAGGCACGCGTGCGCGGAACGCGGGATTATGGAGTCAGCCTGGATTGGGAAGATGGGCGTCTGACGGCATGGTGCGATTGCGCGTACTTCGATACCGACGGAGCATGCAAGCATCTGTGGGCGACCATTCTTGCGGCTGAAGGGCGCGGATTCCTCAGCGAGGCAGCGAATGCTCCCAAACTGTTGCTCGATTGCGGCGATGGGCCGGTGCGCTCCGACTATTTCGATCTTACGGCGCCAGGCCAACTGCGGGAACGGCCCTCTGCCACGCCAGCATGGCTGAAGCAGGTAACCGAGATAGCCACTCAGGCGCGTTCGTCCGGGCTGGAGGCACTGCCCGCCAAACGCCAGATTCAGTATCTCGTCGACGTTCAAAGCAGCGTGGCGGGGGGCAACCTGATCCTGTCCCTGATTTCCCGAGACCGCAAAGGGGATGGTAATTGGGGCAAGTCCAGCCAGCTTAGCCTGAAGCGATCGCAGATTGCGCAGTTGCCCAATCCGGAGGATCGAGAGATCATCTCGACGCTGGCCGGATGCAAACAGAACTACGGATATAGCTACCTGGATTACGACACAGTGCCGGGGTCGTGCATGGTGATGCACCCCTTGTCGGGACTGGTGATGCCTGTGATTGCACGCACCGGCCGGTGCTTTCTGCGAGAGAGCAATAAGGCCGATGACCCGGCTGCGCTCGCTTGGGACGACGGCGACCCGTGGCGATTCCGGCTTGAAATGTCGCGTCACATCAAAGGAGGGTGGGCGCTGTCGGGCGTGCTGTGGCGCGGAGAGGAGCGCATGGATCTCACCACTCCGCTGCTGATCACCAAGGGCGGGCTGGTGTTCACGCGAGACCGGGTAGCACGCCTCGCTGAAGAGACTCCCTACGAGTGGATCCTCAACCTCAGGAGGCTGGACCATATCCAGGCGCCTGAAGCCGATCGCGATCAGTTAGTGGGCGCCTTGCTCTGTTCGCCCGGGATGCCGGCACTGGTGCTGCCTGACGAACTGCACTTTGAGGAGGTGACTCCCCAGCCGCAGCCGCGTTTGCAAGTTCTGGCACTGCGGGCCAACGAGGGCCCGGCGGCTCGTCTGCGCGCCGAGTTGTCGTTCATCTACGAGGACCGCATCGTGCCCGCGCACGATCCCGCAGCCGGCTTCTACGATTCTGAGAACCGGAGGTTTCTGCGCCGCGATCACGGAGTGGAAGACGCTGCCGCGGTGCGGTTACAGGAGCTTGGCCTAAAGCTGCAGAGCGCGGCTTATGGCCGGGAACCCTTTTGGGAACTGGTTTCGAAGAAGCTGCCGCGGGTGGTGCGGGAACTGGTTGCGGCGGGCTGGCGCCTGGAAGCCGATGGGAAGATGTTTCGCAGGT
>JBBSHP010001123.1:0-1920 GCA_038232555.1 Bryobacterales bacterium | reverse complement strand
ACGCCTAAATTGGGCTCCAGCGTGGTGAAAGGATAATCGGCGTTCTTGGGACGGGCTGCCGAGATGCGCGATATCAGAGTGGATTTACCGGCGTTCGGAAATCCCACCAAACCGACGTCGGCAAGCAGCTTCAGCTCCAGCTTGAGATGCTTTTCTTCACCGGGGCGCCCCAGCTCATGTTCCGTGGGGGCCTGATGAGTGGGAGTGGCAAAATGCTGGTTGCCGCGGCCACCGCGCCCACCTTTGGCGATGAGGAACCGCTCGCCGGCCTTGGTGAAATCGTGCAGCAGTTCCCCTGTAGCGGTGTCATAAACGACGGTCCCCACGGGAACAGGCAGCTCGATGGATTTTCCTTCCCGACCGGTGCGTTGACTGCCCTCTCCGTGTCGGCCGCGTTCGGCGTTGTGCTCGGGGTTGAACCGGAAGTGCAGGAGAGTGTTGTGATGATCGCTTCCAACCATCTCGATGTCGCCGCCGCGGCCGCCGTCACCGCCGCTGGGGCCCCCGCGCGGGACAAACTTTTCGCGGCGAAATGCCATACAGCCATTGCCGCCGTTGCCGGCCTTGATACGGATTTTTACTTCGTCGATGAACACGGTAAAACGGATGCTCGCAGCGTCTGCCCGTGGCGGCGAATGCCGCTATTTGGCGGCGAGTTCATCCGCAGTCTTTACGCTGATAAATTTGCCAAAACGTCCGCGATCTCGGAATTCTACGATACCGGAAACCTTAGCGAACAACGTGTCGTCTTTGCCGCGCCCGACGTTCTCGCCCGGCTTATAGACGGTTCCGCGCTGTCGTACGATAATCGAACCGCCAGGTACGCTCTGTCCGCCGAAACATTTAATGCCCAGCCGCTGTGCGTTCGAGTCGCGGCCGTTTTTGGAGCTGCCTAAACCTTTTTTATGTGCCATTAAAGCAGAATCTCACTGATCTTCACTTGGGTGTAATTTTGCCGGTGGCCGATGGTGCGTTTGTATTGCTTTTTGCGCTTGAACTTGAACACCAACACCTTCGCCGCGCGGTCGTGGCGGGAGATAGTTCCTTTGACGCGCGCCTGCGCAAGTCCCTCGCCGAGAACCAGCTCATCCGAATCGCGAACAACGGCTAGCACACGGCCGAGTTCGACCTCCGAACCCACCTCCCCGGACAGCGTATCAATCTGGATGGTATCGCCGGGAGCGACACGGTACTGCTTTCCGCCTGCTTCAATGACTGCGTACATAGTTCAACTCCTCCATCTTACCTGATGTGCGCACTGGCCGCAAACATCACGAACCGTGCGGCTGGCTCCTGCGTCTATTTAGTTTCGAGGCGACAAATACGTCCGGGGGTGTACTCTGTTGACAGGCCTACGAGGAGCATCCATGAAGTATTGGTCGTACTTTGCTGCGAAAACAGCGTTGGCGGCATTCCTATTGCTGACCGTCCGGGCCGTCATTCGCCTAAGTTTTCCGGTCGAAAACTGGAGGTACGGACGCCAGGATCCATTTGCGCACGACCTGGGCTATACATCCGTAATGATGCTGTTCTTTCTATTCAGCACCGGCCTGATTTACCTGGTGATCTGGGACCAGCGTTACCGGTGCCGCACTTGCCTTCGACGGTTGCGCATGCCCGTCGCGGCAGGCTCCTGGCCGAACATGTTTCTCAAAGGCCAGCCTCGGATGGAGTACATTTGCCTGTATGGTCACGGAACCTTGAAGGTCCCCGACGTGGACCTTACCGGCTCCAAGAAACCCGATTGGGAGTCGCACGAGGACATGTGGAAAGAGCTGGAATCGATCGAAGCGGGTAAGAAATGACGCCGCGCGCTCCGCTCTGGCGGAAGGTCGCCGGGGTTGGCGTGCTGCTCATCATGGCTGCCATTGGAGTGCTGCTGATTCCAGCTTATGTGGAGAACTGGAAAATGCCGAGTTT
>JBBSHP010001122.1:0-1925 GCA_038232555.1 Bryobacterales bacterium | reverse complement strand
AGGCAAGCTTTTCTTCCGACTGGCGCAACAGGCTGTGGCCGTCGATCCCGTGACCTATGACCTGATTGTTCACCCGAAACCAGCAACCAGCGCGAAAACCAGTTCCGCAGCGGTTACCTGAGTCAAGCGGATATCCAGCAAAATGAATTTGAGAACGAATCGAAGTCTTGACGCGTATTATTTCACCGTGCGACCCCTCCCCAAAAAGGAGGGTGGGGGTTATCTGGTCGAGTATTCGGATATCCCAGGATGTATGTCCGACGGCGCCACGATCGAAGAGGCGATCGCGAATGGCCGCGAAGCCCTACGCGACTGTATTGAGGTATTCGAGGAGTCCGGGCGGAAGGTCCCAACGCCGAGCGTTCAGGCTGCGCAGTGGCGGCAACGGCTGCCCCGAACACTATACGCGCGGCTAACCAGAGAAGCAGAAAATGAAGGAGTCAGCATCAACAGTTTGGTAACTGCGATCATCGCCGAAGCGCTCGGATCGAGGCAATCGCGATCTCCCAAGAAGCAAGTGCATTAACCCGTTAACCACCCACGTCTAAACCGTAGCTCTACAGCTTGCGTACCGCGAGCGCCAGGTCCGTGACTACCGGCGGAATCAGCAACCGCAGCCCCGTAGACGGGTTATCCGCCATGAACTGGTTAATCACCTGGCCCCGCAGAGTATCCCAAGCCGTGATGCGGTAAACACCCGGACGTAAGCAGGGCAGTTCCAGCACGGCCTCGACGGGTTTCGCATCGCGCCTCAGCAGACGGTCCCGCCCCTTGGTGTCGGTGCGAATCAACCAGACCAGTGCCTGACGCAAATCGCCGCATGCGACGCCTTTCACGGCAGGATGGCCGATCCGAATTTCATCGTTCCAGTTCTGTCGTTGAAAGGTGGCCCAATCGATTAGAGGTAGAAAGGCCGCGAGACTGCGTTGGGCTTCGCGCATGCCTCTGGTGAGCGTGTGCGGACTCCGGTTTGGCCATCGCATTCCGCCGCCGGCACCCCCCGCGCAAAGATGGGCCCACTGCATGTGCCTGAAATACTCGTCATCGAAAGGCTCGGGCAAGGTCCGATGGTGATCCTTGAAGGTGTGAATCGGGCCATGCTCGCTGTCGAAGAAGGGACGGTTGTCACACAGTTCCGCCAGCGCCTCGCGCATCAGCCGTCCGGTGCTGAGCGCTGCATCGACGGTGTTCCGGGGATGATCGATGGTGCCCTCTTCATAGAAGTGCGTGCTGGCGAAATCGAGCGATGGATGACGGAAGATGGTGTGCGGGATGCGAGGGTCCAGCACCATGTCCGGTCCGAACACGGACACAGTTTGCGGATGGCTGCGACCGTACAAGGCGGTCTCTTTCGACCGGACGAAAGCGCTCATCTCCTCAATGAAATCGGCGAAGCAGTCAGCGCTATTTTCAGCGTAGGATGGGTGAATTTCGTTCCAGAGATCCCATGCAAACAGGGCTCCGCTGCCGCCCCACCTCTCCGTTGCGAAGCCCAGGCGAGCTTTGATCGCCTCGCGTGTTTCCCGGCATAACAGCAGACCTGCCCGCCTGGCGCATGGTCCCCCATTCGCTTGGTTATAAGGGTGGGTCTTCCACTTGTTCCAGAGCCAGAAGGTATCAAAGGGCGTCAGCAGGATGCGAACCCCATAACGTTCGCACAGGATAAACAAGTCATCCCAGACCTGGACCAGCTCCGGCCGAAAACGCCCGACCGGGTTCTCCAGGTGATTGCGCGCGCCTTGGCTGTACTCCAGCATCAGGCGCATACACGTGACCCCGTGCTGGTTGAGATATTTCACGTATGTTTCGGCGCTGCTGAGGTCGGAACGTTTGTATAAGCCACGCAATTCCACCCATGTAATCGCGTCGTTCTGGCCAATGGGCGTCCACGGATCACCCGCTTCGGTGACGAAGTACGGACTGTT
>JBBSHP010001121.1:0-1928 GCA_038232555.1 Bryobacterales bacterium | reverse complement strand
GAACATTTCCGCCGTCCGGTGTGATCACCTTCAGGAAACCCGGCTCGACCACGCCCAATTTGGCTTTGTAATCGCCCACTTTCAGGATGTGCGTCTGGGGCGGAGTGCCGTCCATATTCGTTACGGCGTAGGCCGCAGCCAGCGGTTCCGGTTCAGTCAATTGGACTCGGAGAAACTCTTCGCGACCAGCAGCGCGTTGCTGTTTGACATCGGACGGCAAGGCGGCCAGTAACTCATCCCAGAGAATCGCAACCTGCGCTTCCGCATCTTTGGCAAGCTTCTTTTGGTCGGGATCGCGCTGATCCGCGGGTATGTTCAAGACAGCCTGCAAGGCGGGATCGAGCTTGGCGACTTTACCGGCGCGGAGTTGCGCACGGAATGGCTTTTCGATCTCCGCGATACGATCTTTGAGAGGCTTCAAGCGAGCTTCATAAGCTCTCTTAGCCTGCTCGTACGAGTCTGCCTGGGTTTCAGAAGCGATCACTTTATCTTTGAACTCGGTACCCGCAAAAACGGCCTGCAAACGGTAATAGTCGGATTGCAGAATGGGATCGAACTTGTGATTGTGGCAGCGCGCGCATCCGACGGTCAGTCCCAGGAAAACGGGGCCGACGGCTCCTGCCATTTCGGTGAGGCGTTCCTGGCGGTTGAGCTCCTCATCCTGCACGCCACCGACGATGTGGACGGCACCCAGGCGGTTGAAACCGGTGGCAATCAGAGCCTCCTGATTTGCGGGCCACAATTCGTCGCCTGCGATCTGTTCGCGGATGAAGCGGTTATAGGGTTTGTCGTTGTTGAAAACCTGGACAACGTAATCGCGATAGCGCCAAGTGTGCGGCCGAAAAGCGTCCAGCTCAAAGCCGTTGGTGTCGGCGTAGCGCACGATATCCAGCCAGCGAAGAGCCCAACGCTCGCCATATTGCGGCGTTGCGAGTAAGCGATCCACAACGTTCCGGTAGGCCGATGGCGACCGGTCCGCGATGAAGGCGTTTACCTGATCCGGAGTAGGAGGCAGGCCGGTGAGATCCAGCGTGACCCGGCGGATCAGCTTATCGCGCGTGGCGGGAAGTGAAGGAGTGAGACCGGCGGCTTGCAGCGCCTGGAGCAGGAAGGCATCTATCGGAGTTGTGACCCACGGGTTGGCGGTGGAGGGAACTGCCGGGTGGACTGGTTTTTGAAAAGCCCAGTAACTGCGGCGCTTGGCGACGAGGGCTTCCTCGGGATCGGGTGAGGTGGCTGCCCAAGCTGTACTGAAGCCGAGGCAAGCCGCAAGTACAGCAAGACGGGTTAACACTATTAATCCAGCGTAAGAGATCGGACAGAGGGATGTCAATTTCGAGTTGGGGCGGTGTCGAGCCTCGATAGAAATGTCCGCTGTTTCACCTCAATAGAAACGTCCCTATTTTTGATAGTTTCGCGCCACCGACCAACGGGAGGCGCAAACAGCTTCAGGTCATTGAAGTTTTGGTTTACCTTCATGGAAAGGTGTTGATTTTCATCTCAGCCCGTGAGCCCTATTCATGGCCGACCAACGGGAGGCGCGATGCGGCCACAGGCTGCATCGTTCTCTCCTTCAAGGAAAGGTTTGCTTTTCATCCCACCCGCGCCTACAATTCAGCACCGACCAACGGGAGGGCATACGCGCTTTCGACGTCGGGTGTCATCGCTGCTGTGATGCGACAATCGGTTGCCGCCAGGGATGTTCCGGCGCTGGCTTGGGCCGAGTCACCACTCTCCTCTTCGGCAGTGGTGCCGGTTTGCTGGGCCGTTTCGCTACCTCATGCCATTTCAAGAGCTTGTCCTGAACGCAGTGTCACGGAGCCGTCCCGATGCTGCCGTACCACCACCGTGTGCCCGGCACTCACCGGAGTCTTCTGCTGTGCTTCAATCTGCAACCAGCGGCTACCGTACTGCACCGTCCAATCATG
>JBBSHP010001120.1:0-1929 GCA_038232555.1 Bryobacterales bacterium | reverse complement strand
CATCATTTATCCGGGGACAAATTTCCGGGGCGTGCTGCCGGGCCACAGCATCATTAAAGTTCGGCAGACCACCCAGGTATTGAGCCGTCGTTAGGCGGGCAAGCGGATGGGGCTGGGAATTGGCGGCCGGTACTAGAATCGGTCTTTGACGTGGCCAGCGACTCGTCGTAGCCGTTCTCGCCAACGCCGGCCACAAACGGCAGATCCGCTCAATCTCAAGATGCTAAGGAGTTCTAGAAACGCTTCTTTAGCGCCACATACCAGGTTCGCCCCCTAATATTGGCCTGCCACTGGTCGTAGCCGTTTTCAACGCTGAAAGCGGCGAACGGCGGATCCTGGTCGAACACATTATTCATGCCAAGCGTGACGGTGGTATTATTGAGCCATGCGCGCCAGCCAGATGAACTGTACTCTACGGTAGAGACCGGCATGACATTCTTGTCCTCGCGGTCTTTCATCTCCGCGTTGTTACCGCGGTCCCTGGCATAGCCGGGAACTGACTCGATTACCGGCCGCGGGAGGTGAAACGTGTAGTTGAGGACCAGATCCAGTGTCGTCCATTCACGGATGTTGCGGGGGGGGTGATAAACCTGCTGTCCCGATACTGCCCAATGTAGTGGACGGTCGCGCCGGCATCGAGTCCGCCGAGATCGTAAAACAGGCTCGCATACCAGCGGTTTTTCGGGAGTGACCCAAGTCTTGATCCTATGAACCGGTTGTCAAAATTGAGCTTGGGTGACTCCGGGTTCCCCTGCAGGACATACCGAGCCAGGTAGTTGCCATTGAAGGTGAAGGCAAATATTCCGAAGTTGCCGCGGCCAAAGATCGAGGTATCCAGTTGATAGTTAGCCCCGTAATCCAGACCTTCCGTGATGATTCGGCTCTCGTTCTGAAGGGCAGCATTTACGTTGAGGACTGCTCCAGTAACGGGATCGCGCTGGATTCGGTCTGAAAATGGACCACCCGTCGGAGCGCCGTTGGGGAGCGTCCCCGTGCGACCAGCCCAGTTATTAACCAGAATGGTGTTGGCGTCCCGAGCGACAATGACGTTGCGCAGATCGATGTGGTAGAAGTTCGCGCTTAGGGTGAGTCCCTCGATCAATTTCGCGGGAGTCCAAACAATACCATAGGTCCATTCATACGCCGTCTCGGGCTGCAGGTTGGGATTGCCGCCAACCGTTCCTGTAATTCCAGTGCCCGGCGGAGTCAGCGGGGTACCAGGCGTTCTCCCGAGCGGATCGCCGGAAAGCACTGTCGCTGGATCCTCCACAAGCACGGCCCGCTGAGCTTGCGAATTATATAATTCGTAAAGGGCCGGAGCGTGGAAGGCTTCGTTATACGTCCCGCGCAACGTCATCGACGAATCGATTGGCTGCCAGCGAAAGAAGAACTTGGGCTTTGCCGTGGAACCGAAGTCGCTGTAGTTATCATATCTTTCCTGGTAGCCTAACTCCAAGCTGTGAAGGCCGGGAACGTTCCACGTTGGGCTCGTGACAGGGACACGCACCTCCCAATAGACGGACCAGACATCCCGGCTCCCATCGGTTGGGAGAAAGTCAGCTGCGCGTGCGCCAGTTCCCGCGGGGAGTGGCAGGCCAATTGTTTGACCGGAAGCCGTTACCGGGTCTGGCTGATCGCTTGCGTGCTCGGTCCGGTGTTCACCGCCGATTGCAAACCCGATGGAACCTGCTGGAAGATTCCAAAGGGGACCGTTCAACTTCAGATCTTCGAGGATCAGTAAAGCGTTTCCGAAGCGATGGGTCGTGACAAAAACTTTATCGATTACTGCCGGCGAGTTCTGGTTAATGCCGAATGGATTGAAGGCGGTTGCGGGATTGGTGTCGAGCAACGCCGCGCGTAATGCGTTGTTGTTCACGATTCCGCCCAAGCGCTCAGTGCGATCATCTTCGCTATAGCGAAACCCACTTT
>JBBSHP010001119.1:0-1931 GCA_038232555.1 Bryobacterales bacterium | reverse complement strand
AGATCGCCACCTTGCTGGACAAGCCTGAGCGGCGTCTCCGTCCGGTGGAAGTGGCCTACGTCGGGTTCCACATCCCCGACGAATTTGTGGTCGGCTACGGCTTAGATTATGCCGAAGACTACCGCAATCTTCGAGACATTTGCGTGCTGTCGGAAGAGACCGACCCCATGTTGGTGGGCACCCCAAAATAGTGCAGTCCTGGGTCTCGCGATTAGCGTAGACCGTTGACGCTAGTACTGCCAATCAACACTTTTGCATCATTGGTGAACATGGCCGCTGCTCGTAAGCTCGAATTAGCTTATGAGACTGAGTTCATCCGCGAAGTTGACATTTCTGGCGTTCTGCCTGCTACGAGCGTCCGCGGGCGCTGCCACTTGCGAGGCCGGCACCCCGAACGCGATGCTTCAAAACGCCTCTCCCAAGAATTGGGTGCTGCTCGCTCTGGGTGGTCCTACGGACGTAACTGTCACGGGATCTTCGGCGGTCGCCAGCCTCAGTACCTATGTGGGCGTGGCCGGGCCCGGTAACATTACAGCAACAGGCACCTCTTCGATTCAGACCGAAGTTCTGCTGAACACGACGGGGCATGTGAGCCAGGCAAGCCCCAGCTATCTCGGTCCGGTCACTCAGGACGACGATGCCGATCAGTACTTGAGCATGGCGCGCCAGGATGCCGTTACCGGCTCGATCTGCGCGGCAAGTCTGTTGCCCACTATCCGCCTCTCCAGCGTCGAACTTCCCACTCCAGCTTCAAACCTGAAGATCGCTGCTGAGCAGACCATCAACGTTGTCAGCCTGAGCGATCTGGTTCTCTCCAACAGCACGTTGACCTTCAGTTCCCATCTGCAGCACGACCCGCCGCCTACGCTGCTCGTTAACATCTCCGGCAAGTTTCAGATGAGCGGCGACAGCAAGATTGTGCTGGAAGGTACGCTGGATGAAATGCACGTCCTGTTCAACGTCACCGGCGTTGGCGATGACGTTGCGCTCTCAGGCGCGGTTGGCAGCGATGGACGCCCCACTACCCAGTTGAACGGCGTTCTACTCGCACCTTTACGAAACATCAAGCTGTCTTCTGCCTTGGTGAACGGAACGGTGCTCGGGGGGGCGGAGCGGATAACGATCGCGTCCGGAAGCCAAATCATTCGGCGTTTGCAATAATCGAGTTTCCGACTTGTAGCACGGTGTCTTCAAACTGATCCAGGGCATCGGCGAAGAAGTGATCTCGGGCCGTTACCCACAGCAGTTCTTTCGGCCCAGTCAGCTTATCGAAATAGGACTGCAAGGCGGGAGCTGGGCCGAATTCGTCCTGGGTGCTTTGAATGAAAACGCGCGGCCGATCGCAAATGCCCAGGTGCAGGCTTTCGGTGTGACGGGCCGGGAAGCCTACCGCGACGGTGCAGAGCGGCGGGTGGGCCAATTCGCAGCACAATCGTAAAACGATGCGCGATCCGAAAGAGAATCCCGCCAGTGCAAATGGCAGATCCGGATAGCGCTCCCGAACAAACTCCAGCGCCGCTTGCGCATCGTCCTTTTCGCCTTCCCCGCCGTCGTATGTGCCGGCGCTCAAATTCACTCCCCGATAGTTGAACCGCAGCACCACCATGCCAGCTCGCCGCAAGCCCCGCGCGATTCGATAGACCACTTTGTTGTGCATGGTCCCGCCATGCTGGGGGTGAGGATGGCAGACCAGCGCCGCCAGCCGAGGTTTCCGATCATCCGGTTCTTCCAGCAGTGCTTCCAGGGTGCCGGCCGGACCTTGGATCGAGAGCGACTCGATTCGCCGGGGCATTAATTGGAACGATAGTTGGTGAACTGCATGTCGATCCCGAAATCATGAGATCGCAGCAGGGACATGACCTCCTGGAGCGAGTCGCGATCCTTGCCGCTCACACGCACCACGTCCCCTTGAATCGAGGCCTGCACCTTCT
>JBBSHP010001118.1:0-1931 GCA_038232555.1 Bryobacterales bacterium | reverse complement strand
CGTTGTAGCCGAACTCGTCCGTTTCTCCGTAGGTAAGGCCCGGCTTGATGCCACCGCCAGCCACCCACATAGTGAAACAGCGGCCGTGATGATCGCGTCCGTATTCCGTGGCTGTCAACCGGCCCTGGCAATACGGCGTGCGCCCAAATTCGCCGCCCCAAATTACCAGCGTATCTTTCAGCATGCCGCGCGAGGCCAAATCTGTCACTAGAGCGGCGCTGGCCTGATCCACATCCTTGCACCGTTTCGGTAAATCCTGCGGGAGTTTGCCGTGGTGGTCCCAATCGCGATGGTAAAGCTGAATAAACCTGGTTCCACGCTCAGCCAATCGTCTTGCCAACAGGCAGTTCGCGGCAAAAGTACCGGGCGTTCGTGCGTCCTCTCCGTAGAGTTGGTATGTGCTTGGGGGCTCTTTCGACGTGTCCGTTAGCTCAGGCACGCTCGATTGCATACGGAACGCCATTTCATACTGTGCAACGCGCGCAGCGGTTTCAGGGTCGTGAAATTCCTCGCTGGTAATAGCGTTTAGTTCGCCCAGGCTGTCCAGATAACGCCGACGGTCGTCGGACGAGAATCCTTTGGGATTTGACAGAAACAGCACAGGATCGCCCGAAGAGCGAAATTTTACGCCCTGGTAACGGCTCGGGAGGAAGCCATTGCCCCACAAGCGGTCGTAGAGCGGCTGCCCGCCGCCGGAGTTCGAGATCATGACACAAAACGCGGGCAAGTTCTCCGTTTCAGACCCCAGCCCGTAAGAAACCCATGAACCAAAGCTGGGGCGGCCACCGAGACGAAAACCCGTTTGCGCCATTGTGACCGCGGGATCGTGATTGATCTCTTCGGTGTTTACCGTTTTCAGAAAGGTAAGCTGGTCGGCGATTTTGGCCGTGTCCGGGAGCAGGCTGCTAACCCATGCGCCGGATTGACCCCGCTGAGCGAACTCGAATTGAGAAGGAACCAAAGGGAAGGCGGACTGCGAAGCAGACATTCCGGTAAGCCGCTGACCGTTGCGAACGGATTCAGGAAGGTCGGTTCCAGCCACTTTGGCAAGATGTGGTTTGTAGTCAAAAAGCTCAAGATGGGAAGGACCGCCAGATTGAAACAGGTAAATGACTCGTTTCGCGGTGGGAGTAAAGTGGGGCAGGCCAGCCAAGCCTGGCGTCGCACCAGACGCGTCCCGGGGCACCAGTTTAGACAATGCTGCCAGGCCCATGCCTGCGATGTTTCGGGAGAAAAACTGGCGACGGCTGTGAAGTTCACTCATTGCTTCGATATGGTGTCATCAAGGTTGAGAAGCAGGCTGGAGACTGCGGTATAAGCAGCCAGTTCTACAGGGTCAAGGTCTAAGGGTTGTGGCGAGCTACCCTGCAAAAGAAAGGAACGAGCGGAACTATCGTCTTTTTTGTAACGCTCCGAAAAACCCCGGTAGGCACGCAGAAGCACTGCCTGGCGGGAACTATCGAGTGAGCGGGAGAGAACGGTGCGGTAGCCCCACGCCAATCGTGACTCTGGGGTATTGCCACCATTGCGCATCATGCGTTCCGCCAACTTTCGGGACGCTTCCAGAATGGTGACGTCGTTCATTAAATTCAAGGCTTGCAGTGGTGAGTTGGTGCGGTTTTCGGCCACCGTGCATTGTTCGCGATTGGGGGAATCAAAGTTAATCATGAACGGCGGTGCAACGGTGCGCTTCCAATACGTGTAAAGCGAGCGGCGGTAGAGGGAGGGGCCCGAGTCTTCGACATAGCCCTTGCCCCCGGCGAGTTCCTGCCAGAGTCCTGCAGGTTGATAGGGTTTGACCGAAGGCCCGCCGAGTTTCTCAACCAGCAGGCCGGAAACGGCGAGTGCCTGATCACGGATGACCTCAGGGCCAAGACGGAATCGTGGACCACGGGCAATCAGTCTGTTGTCCGGATCGCGCGCCAGAAGTT
>JBBSHP010001117.1:0-1935 GCA_038232555.1 Bryobacterales bacterium | reverse complement strand
CGTGTTCAATAACGAATTGCAGCAGGATAAAGCCTTCGCCCGAGTAGCTGAAGCGCGTGCCAGGTTCGAAATGGATGTGCAGCTTTTGGTCCGGTTCGATGAACCAGAAGTTGCTGAAGCCTGTAGAGTGGTCTAAACACATCCGGGGGGTGATTTTTTCCCAGCGGGGATCGTCCGCGAGGTCCTTGTACGGCCCGTACTTGTCCGGAAAAACCGGATCAGGGCCATAGCTCGGCAAGGGCTTGTCGAGATCGTCCTTAATTGGAGTATTAAGATTGAGCTTACCCGCATCGACCATTTGCATCACCGTGTACCCGAAAAAGGTCTTGGTGAGCGAAGCGCCATACATAACGGTGTTCGTGGCCAGCGGGTCTCCGCTGGTGTTACGCACGCCGTAAGCTTGCACATAGGGTTTGTCAGTAAATAAGTATATCAACTCTTTGGCAGGAGGCTGTAATTCCAATCGCCATGGAACTTGTCTCTTTTGAGTTGTAGTGCGGCCATCTGCTGGTCGGAAACCTTGATCCCGGCGGGGTAAAGATTGGTGTCCAGCTTGCTTTTCACCGCTAGGCCGGTCGCCGTGGTGGTTCCGGCAATCAGGTCGATGATGACCTCATGACTGATCAGCGGCTTTCCCCGCCAGTTCTGGCTGATGAAGGAGAACAGTCGATGATCGATTTTGTTCCACTTGCTGGTACCCGGCGGGAAATGGCAGACAGAGATTTCCAGCCCGGTTTCGTTGACCAGTTGCTGCAGTTCCCACTTCCACAGCCTTACCCGTGCGCCATTGCTGCCGCCGGAATCGGCGGTAATCAACAGGCGCTTCGCTTGTGGATAGCTATATCTGCCCATCCAGCGCCACCAACGGCGAATGCTCTCTACCGCAAAGGCCGCCGTGTCGTGATCCACCCCCACGCTCACCCAACCGACGTTCCGCCCTAGGTCGTAGACCCCGTAAGGAGCCACTTTCCCTTTGTCGGGTTCGCGGATTTCGAAGTCGTGAACCTGGACTTCCGTGGGTTGACCTTTCAGTTCCCACTCCCGCCCGGCATTCTTAAAATCGCCCACCAACTCCTTCTTTTTGGTGTCCACCGAAATCACCGGCTCGCCGTGCTTTAGATAGCGCTGGGCCTTGCGGTTGATATATTCAAACTGCTCATCCCGATCCGCGTGCCGGCTCCCCTCCAGCGTCTTCTGGTTGGCTTGCAGGCTGTAGTCCAGCGCATGGAGCAGTTCGGCCACCGTTTGATAACTGACGGCGTGACCCTCGTGCTGGAGTTCTTCCGCCAGTCTACGCACGCTCTTGCACGTCCAGCGCAAGGGGGATTCCGGATCTCCGCGAGTCACCGGATCCACCAGCCGATCCAGATCCTCCAGGAGAGTCAGGTCCTTCTCGACGGTTCTCTTCCGCCCGGCACCTTTCCGCCGGATGCGCAATTGCGGCGATCGAGTCTGGCGCGACACCTTCCGCTGTTTGAGCTCTTTCATTCCCTCGGTAATCGCCCGGCGGGACACCCCCGTCGCCCGCGCTACCGCTGAGACCCCTCCGTATCCGATCGCCTCGCTCTCTGCGGCCGCTACCAAACGGCGCATCCGCTCGTCCAAGAAGGCCGCCAAAGAACGAAACCGCCGCTGGATCTCCTTGTGGTTCGCCACGACCACAAGTATAAACCAAAATCACTCAAACTTGTTCTATTAATTTCCTGACATCCTTAGGAGTTTTGCGAACCCGCGAATTGGACCCACCCCATGCCCGTCAGTTTCCTGAGCGAAGACCAAAGAGACCGCTATGGCCGCTACGCCGGTGAACCAACGGCCGAGCAGTTGGCGCGATTCTTCCATCTCGACGACACGGACCGGGAACTCATTGCGATTCGCCGGGGCGATCACAATCGCTTAGGATTCGCTCTTCAGCTCTGCACGGTGCGCTTTCTG
>JBBSHP010001116.1:0-1938 GCA_038232555.1 Bryobacterales bacterium | reverse complement strand
GCGCAGCAGCACGGCACCGGTGACGCTCTTAAAATCTGTAAGCCGGCCGTAGCGGGTCGCAGCCGATTTGTGCTGGTGGTGTACGGAGATTGCCCCATGCTTTCAGCGGAAACGATTGAACGCTTGATTGATCGCCAAATCACCGGGAGCTCGGCGGCCACTTTGATTACTACCAAACTGCTCGATCCACATGGATACGGCCGCGTGATCCTGAACGAGCAAGGGAATGTGGAGGGCATAGTTGAACAGAAGGCGGCTACGCCGAAGCAGCTTGAGATCAACCTGATCAACTCCGGTATCTACTGCTTCCGCGACGATCTGCTCTGGAAGCATATCGATGAGATTGTGCCGAACAACCCGGCCCACGAATACTATCTCACCGATATGGCCGACATTTTGACCCGGGCCGGCCATACCCTCGCACCCATGGAGGTGGAGGATTCCTTCGAATTGCTGGGTATCAACAACCGGGTGGAGTTGGCCGAGTTGGACCGCATCTTCCGAAAACGTAAGGCGCGCGAGTTGATGCTGGCTGGTGTAACCATCGAAAAACCTGAGACGGTGACGATTGATTCTCAGGTGCGTATCGGCATGGATACAGTGATTGGGCCGTTCGCGCAAGTTCTCGGCGACACGATCATCGGCGAGGATTGCCGGATCGGAGCGGGCGCCATCGTCGAGAATTCGCAGATCGGGGATGGAGTGGAAATCCTGCCGCTCACAATGATTGCCGCCTCCCGCCTGGATTCAGGAGCGCAGGTCGGACCCTTTGCCAGATTGCGCATGCACAATCATGTGGAATCGGGCGCGCACATTGGGAATTTTGTGGAGTTGAAGAAAACGCACTTAGGTGCAGGAGCCAAGGCCAGCCATCTGGCCTATCTGGGGGACGCCGACATTGGGGCTAAGGCGAACATCGGCGCCGGCACAATCACTTGCAATTACGATGGCGTCCTGAAGCACCAGACCATAGTCGGCGCGGGCGCGTTTGTGGGGAGCAACTCGACTCTCGTGGCCCCCGTTGTAGTCGGCGATGGCAGCTATATAGGGGCTGGCTCGGTAATCACGAAACAGGTGCCGCCCGAAGCCCTGGCGCTGGGGCGCTCCCACCAAATTATTAAACAGGGCTGGGTTGCCAAGCGAAAAGCGCAGGCCTCGAAGTAGACCTGGCCCCTATTTCGGGTACTTGGGATCCGCCTTCACTTCCTGGATTTGGGCGACATGACGCTGGGTGTGTCCGGACATTAGGAGAATCCACTGGTATCCATCCAGCATGCCGAGAGCGGGGTGGGGTGCCAAGTGATTCCGCAAGTCGTCCTGGGTGGTCCCGACGTAGGCGATGTTCGCATCCCGGCTTTCTTTGAAGTGGGCCACCGTGGTGTCCAGGTCCGGCCAGCGCTTGGTGGGGACGATGGGTTCCGGCGCTTTGAATTTCTGCGAGCGGTCCGGCACGCCTTTCACGATCTGCTCATCGGTCACTTTCAGGGCAGCGCGCTTCTCCGGCGTGGCTGGGCCCTTCATGATCTGATCCTTGATCCGGCCTCCGATGAAGTCTTCGCTGATGGTGATATGCTCGGCGCACTCCGCAATCGACCAGCGATCCGGCGCGGCCTTGAAATTCAACTGCTCGGGGGTGAGTCCTGTGACTGCATTCAAGAAGTCTTTCCGGCTAGCCTGCAGTTGGTCGATAGCAAAGTCGCGGTCGTGTTGGGAAAGCGCCTTGCCTGCATCCGGGGTTTGGGCGAATTGCGGCAAACAGAACAGCGCGAGCAGCGCCGGCTGAACTAATAATTTCATAGGAGATCTCCTCTGGTCATCTTACACGGTCGATTTGTGAGCAGCCTGCGTGTTAGGGCCGGCGACGGTCCACCTTCCGGTCTTCCGATTTGCTTTCTACGGCTTTAGGGGCTTCGTTGTGTTCCGCGGGTGGCGGCTGCG
>JBBSHP010001115.1:0-1939 GCA_038232555.1 Bryobacterales bacterium | reverse complement strand
TGGAATGGTAGCTACTATCAAATACCAGAGCAGATTGGGATTGCGGCTGAGCTCGCGATCGTCTCCCATATGGAAATTGAAGGCATGGCCGACGATGTGTATCCAATCGCGGAAGAAATAGATCAACACGGATATAAGCGTTCCAGCATGGAGCGCAATGTCGAAGACCAGGCCAGGGTCCTTCCACCCAAACAGCCACGGAGCGAGAGCGAGGTGCGCGGAACTGCTGACCGGCAGGAATTCGGTAAGACCTTGAATAATGGCGAGGACAATCACCTGATAGATGGGCATGTAGAGGGGAACTGTTATGGTAACAAGGTCCTTCTCGTGGGCAACCGGGATGTGTGTAGACGTTGAGCAGCCAAGCCCGCCGCTTTTGCTTCGCCGGAAAATTCGGTTACGTGGCAAATTACGATCCCGCCTCCGGCAACAATCCGGCCTTGCTCTGTTTTCAGAAAGCCAGCCGCGGTAAGCACCGCCATGGACGGCGGGTCGCAAACATTGCTCGGAGACCCGTTCCATTAAGTCCAGCACCGCCGCGCTGGTGTGGCCCATCTCTTCAAGCATGACGCGGCGACGCCCAAGAATCTGAGGCAGATCTTGAGGCTGAGCGGGGGGAGCGAGATATCGGGCATGCTTCTTGTCACAGCAAGGGAATAAGCGCATGAATTCAAAGCCGGTCATAATACGAATGGTGAAAGAGAGCCTGCAGCTTGCTTTCGTATGGCTTTTTGTAGTGGCAATTGCCTCATCTCAGAATCCTTCCGCCGACATTCGGGTGAACGTCGATCTGGTTCGGGTGGCCTGCTCGGTAAGTGAACACAACGTACCTGTAAGCGGTCTGCAACGATCGGATTTCACTCGTAAGATGCTGGAGCATGATGTTATCGGACTTCAGGTCGCGTGGCAGATACCGCGCTCGTGCGCGGCGTTCAATGCAGACCCTAATTGCTTCAGCAACGCGACAGCTCGTCTAAAGTCCTTGGGCTTCGATCCGATCTCATGGCGCAGGGTGGTTCCGTCGATAAATGGATCACCAGGAACGCCTTGCCGTCCGGTATTGTGCCCGTATCCAGCACGCCCACCACCCCGGGGTGATCGATGGCTGCCAGGGCAGCACGTTCTTCGGCGAATTTCTTTTTGACCCACTCGTTGTGTTTGGGGTTTTCTTGCAGGATCTCCTGCAGCACCTTGATCACCACGGGTTTGTTAAGCAAATGTTCATCGTTGGCCTGGAACACCACGCCCATGCCGCCCCGCCCAAGCTCGCCCACCACTAGCGGGCGCAGAACTTCTGGCCGACGTAGTGCGAAGTACCGATATTCGTCATCGCGCTGACAGTTTTGTGGGTCCCGGAATGGTGGGTATCTTAAACACGCGCTCGGCCACTGAGTGCGCTTGACCGGGGCTAGGCGCCTCCGGCCATCTTCTCTTTGATGCTAGCCGGCGAGCTTTCGCGCACTCTCACGTACTCCTCGTCATGCTGTTTCCAGTTCGCGGCCATTTCCTTCACGCGATCCGGTTGAGCCGCTGCCAGGTTCTTTTGCTCACACCGATCGTTGGCCAGATCGTACAGTTCCCAAGGTCCCGCCTGCCCCGTCGCGATAGCCTTCCAGTCGCCCATGCGGAGTGCGCGGTTGTTGTTGTGGTTGAAATACAAAAAATCATGCGGAGCACCGCCGTCTTTGTGCAAAGCGGGCGCCAGGCTTCTACCCGAAAGAACAGGCGCGCCTGACTTGGCTGTGCTTCCGCTCGCCAGGTCCACCAACGTTGGGAGCACATCGACGAAATGACACGCATCGTGGCGGAGAGCATTCGCCTCCTTGATCCCATCCGGCCAATGCACAATCATCGGTGAAGAGATGCCACCCTCATTCACCCACGATTTGTGAAGCCGGAACGGAGCGTTCGAACAGCTGGCCCAGCCTGGTCCCAGCCC
>JBBSHP010001114.1:0-1945 GCA_038232555.1 Bryobacterales bacterium | reverse complement strand
TGTCTTGAAGTCGAAGAACCGCCCGCTGAAAAAAAGTTTCCGCCCGGCGGTGAGACCGTCATTGCCAGGTACGTCGATCATTATTTCAATGACGCAACCTCAGCCAAATCAATGGGCGAGCACACCATGTTTGTGCGCCGCGCTTTTGATCGGGTACAAGCCAAGCAGCGCTGGAAGTACGGCAGGATCATGGCCGCGCTCGTGCTCGTTATCTTTGCCTCGGCTGGCTACGCTTTGTATCTGCATCGGGAGGCTCGCAAACAGAAGGCCATCGCACAGGACCTTTTCTACGCAATGAAATCTCTGGATCTTGATATTGCGAGTGTGGAAAGGCTGGTGCTTGAATCGAATAATCAACTGGGGACGCACGAAATCCGAAAATATCAGAGCAGGCGCAAGGAGATGGCGAGAAGCTACGACCAGTTTCTAACCACACTGCATGTTTATAGTTCGAAAATGACGCAGCAGGAGCGCCTAATCTTGCGAGTTGCCCGCATTTTTGGCGAGTGCGAGCTAGCGATGCCGGTCGGCTTCGTCCCTGAAGTCGAAAACTATATCAAGAAATGGCAATCCTCTGGCCGGCTGGCGAGGGCTATCCGGAGAGCGAAAGATAATGCCTACACGGTCAAGATCACGGAAGAGCTATTGGCCCAGGATCTTCCTCCGCAATTCTTCTACCTGGCGCTCCAGGAGAGCGATTTCGATCCTTACACCAGCGGTCCGATGACCAGAAAGGGGATCGCGAAAGGCATGTGGCAATTCATTCCGGAAACCGCCATCCAATATGGACTGAAGATCGGTCCCCTGGCCGATTTGAGGCGCCCCGATCCCGCGGACGATCGTCACCACTATGAAAAGGCCACCAACGCGGCCGCGCGATACCTCAAATTTCTGTACGGTACCGATGCGCAAGCATCCGGCCTGCTGGTGATGGCTTGTTACAACTGGGGAGAAGGCCGGGTGCTTCCTCTGGTCCAAGGTATGCCCGCGAATCCCAAGGAGCGGAATTTCTGGCGATTACTCACGGAACACCGCGACAACATTCCGCCGGAAACTTATAACTATGTTTTTAGTATTGTGTCTGCGGCAGTGATCGGAGAGGATCCGCGTTTATTTGGTTTCGATTTCGAGAACCCTCTGGCACATCTGGAAAGTAAGTAGAAGCCTTAGCGAAGGCGGCCATTCTATCAGTGCGCGACTGTTGAAACGCACTTCAGTCCTGCCAGAAATTCCTTGCTGAAGATGGCAGGCGCTCCCCCAGTATCGAGATTGAACTCGTAAGAGAGCGGCCGTCCATTCACGACCGGAGCGGCGCTGCCTTGTCCCTGCCGGAAGTTCCACAGGAAGTCGTAGCCGGCTCCGGAGCGCACCGTGCGGTCCGCGTCGGCGAAGAAGCGAAATACCGACCACAGGCCATCTCTCGCTTGCACGCCCAGCGCCGTGCCTCCCGCTAGTTTCAGATTGAGTTTGAAATCGCGCACCGCGCCGCCCGGCCAAATGAAGGCTTTTGCTGAGCCACCCGCGAGCCTGGAGTTTTCACCGTTCACCGTCATATCGAAGGTTTCCACCTGGTCCGATTTCTGCGGTCGCAGGGAATATTTGAAATTCGGCTCAGTGCGTTTTCGCCGTACAGGGCCCGCGAGAATTTCACGGCTTGGCTGAAGAATCGCACGAACGCCGGGGTGACCGCCATCGGCGCGTTTTGGCACGGGAACGCAGTCTGAGGGCCACACTGCAGCAGCGGTTTCAGAGTGGAGTCGTAGAACACCCACAGCTTGCCGTCCTTGGGGCGGAAAATTTCGCCGAGATCCTGCAGCGCCACCTCGGGCTGAGCGTTCGGGCTGAACGGAAACTTTCGGGTCAGGGGATTTAGCGCCGCGCAGAAGGCACCGCCTTTTGCGTTGACGTCGCCAGATCCCATGCCCAGTGTGAGCGCCTCCGCGTT
>JBBSHP010001113.1:0-1953 GCA_038232555.1 Bryobacterales bacterium | reverse complement strand
CCCTGTGCCATTGCCAGGGAGACCTGCTCGCGGTAAGTTGCGGGAGCGATTAGCACTTTTGTGCCGATGTTGGAGATGTTGTTCTTCACCGCCCGTGCAGCCGCGGCCGAAACAGTACGAAAGGGCTGGCTCAAGGTTCCCGGGTTAGTGTCCGCCGCTCCAGGGCTTGCACCATCGACGTACAAGGTCGCGGTCACCCCGGCCTCCGCGACGGGCGCTGGCGCCGCCAATGGGAATAAATTGCTGGTATCGGCGCACACGCCGCTCTCCACAATCAGCGGCGAGCTTGCGTTCGGCGTACACCCTAATAACGCCAATAAACCCAGGACGAGGAGTGCTGGTATCCCCGGCTTCCTAGGCATAGACGCTCTGCCGCGGCAATCTAGACTGCACCACGAGATCCGCCACTTGCGAGTTTGTCAACGAGAGCAGAGGACCAAGGTCGGATAAACGTTTCAGAGCTTCCTCTAACTCTTGCCACAGGTCGCCCTGTTCGATCTCCCAGGAGTGTCCCCAAATATGGAGCACGCCTCCGTTCGTCCGTATGTGCCGGCCCATACACTCTGAAAGCCGTGTTGGGTCATGTTCGCCCTTCCATAAACGCATCCAGTCGACCGCTCCGCGAAAATTGCGCTGAACCAAGGCGTGCTGCAGAAGCGTGCGTTGGGAATGCCTCCAAAACTGGAGACCAACCGGCATCAGCCGCGGATCGTATTCAAGATCCGTCCGAAAGCCCACGGTGGTCCGCGCTAATCGGTATCCGGTTTGATCGATCAGGGCAAGGTTCCGCCGGGAAAACTTGCCTTCGGGATAGCAGAACGCCGGGACTTCCTCGCCCAGCAGGTCTTCCAGATATGCCTTACTGTCGCGCAGCTCGCGCAAAACAACGTCCGGCTTCAGACGGTGAATGCGCGGATGAGTCTGGGTATGCGAGCCAATCTCCATGCCCATCCGGTGCAGTTCGCGGATTTCGTCGCGGCTCAACCTTGGAATAATGGGGTATTCGATGGGGACATAGAACGTGCCCTTTACGCCGTAAACGCACAGCAGTTCCGCCACGCGCAGGTCCATGGGATGCCCGTCATCCCAACTAGTCGTTATTGCGGCGGTGTTATTTTCGGGCATAATGCGAGCGCATCATCGTTTTCAGCTTTTGGCGTATCCCCAGTCGATCGGATAAAGCCGCAACCGTTCGGGAGCCACTCTCAAAGGCGGCGTGGCAGCAGACCAATGCGATATTTGCAAACGTCCTGCGGAAGTAAAACAGATCGGCACAAGACGTAAACCGGGTAGCCAGAGTCTCCTTGTAGGAGTACTCACCCCGGCCGAAATCGAAGGTCTCGAATCGCTTCTCGACGAATAACCGTTCGACGCTCAGCAGGAGCAAAAGGAAACCTGGGCTGTGCTGCCGGTACTCGGGATCGTAGCCCACGCGATCGCAGGTTAGAATCCGGCCTTCAGCTGCGCAGTATTGGTAGGCGATCTGTTTGCCGTCCAGGAACAGGATAGCCCCGCGGACGCGGTCGTGTTCCGCGAGATCGACGAGTTGCCGTTCGAATTCCGGCTTAGCCGGCAACCCGGCATCGACCAATTTCTCCTGATAGGTTCGTCGTGAAATTTCACGGGCCAATTGGTAGAACGCGCGCATTTCGTCCGGCCGCCGGTATTCGCGCCAGTCGATTTTTCCGCCCGACGCGTCCGCGAATTTACGAACCATGCTGTGCAGATGTTTGCGACGTCGGGACGAAAACTTCTGCTCATACTCGCGATAAGTTCCCGACAGATCGATGAGAAAGCGGCGATACTGCGATCGGGTATAGCGCAGAAACTCAGGTTGAAACTGAATGCGATCGAGCGGCCGGTCTATGGGATGCGAGTAGATAACCGCGGCCTCGACGCCGCCCGGCAACTGACCCAGGAAGCGATCGGATGCAGCGGGGTCGCCCCCTAAAT
>JBBSHP010001112.1:0-1953 GCA_038232555.1 Bryobacterales bacterium | reverse complement strand
GGAAAGATGACGCAACACCTGCTCCGTCCCGCTTCGCAAACTTACCTCATCCAACGGGTCAAATAAGCTGCCGGTGCGGCCCTCCTCGATTAAGTCCGGCACGCCGCCGACCCGCGCAGCGAGCACCGGCACCCCCGCGGCCATACTTTCCAACACCACCATCGGGCAGTTATCCTCGATCGAAGGCAGGGCCACCGTCGTCGCACGCGCGAGGTATTCGCGGAGCTTTTCGCGACTCGCGAACCCCTCATACCGGCACCATTTCCGGCCGTGCACCAATTCCCGAAACTCGCGCCCGTAGGCCGTCTCTGGCACATGGCCCAAAAATACTAATTGGAACGGCAATTTGTTGGTCAGCGGATCGAGTGCCCGGATGAACGCATTCTGATTTTTGCGTTCGCAGATCAGACCGACGCACAAGATCAGCGGGACGGTTTCTGGAGCCGGGCGAACGCTGAAAAAGGCTGCGTCTACCGCGTTGGGCACGACCCAGGTTCGCCGAGCCAGTGGGGCCACTGCTGCCTCGGTGTAGCGGGTAATGCACACCACTCCGCTAGACTTGGGCAACGTGAAGCCCTCCAACCGAGCGGCCAGCCAGTTAAACGAGAACGGCCGCTCCCGGTTGATCTGAGAAATCAACCGCATGTTGCCATGAATCGTCAGCACATTCTTGAAGCCCGAAAACAAAGCGCTAACAGCGCAATCCCGCTCGGTGCCCTGCCCATGCACGATGTCCGGTTGGATTTCTCGCAGCTTCTTTCTCACCGCACGGATACACCCTTGGTAGGAACTGGTCATCCACCCGAACTTGGGCACCACCAGGCTGTGATACCAAATGTTCTCCGCCAGTTTTGTCGGCGACATCATCGGTTGCCGCACGCAAGACACGACATGCACCTCGGCCTCCGGCAGATGCGCGAAGCCTTGCAGCAGCGCCTCGGGCGCCGTGCCGAAATGGGGCATCGGGTTGCCGTAATCCTTAAAAGGCTCGCGATTGTCGGTAGTAAGCTGAACAATCTTCATGCGAGACAGGAGTCGCTGATCTTTAACGATTTCGTCATATTCAAACGGATTTTCACGCGGGGGGAATTCAAGGCTGCTCTAGAACCGCAGGGGGAGTCGAAAGTAGGTCCGGCAATAATCTCCCGGCGAGACCCCCAATCCGCGAATCCCGCGATAAACCGTCCACCAATTATTAAATGCGGCTTGAACACTACCCTGAGCAAGAAGCATCCCCCAGACACCAATCCTCATAGTGAGAAATAAACTGAGCAGGACTGTCGCGACTCCGGAAATGAGAGCCGGTTTGACAAAGGGGTTTTGATTCTCGGAAATCACCAGTGTCCCGTAAAGGCTGTGATGCATCTCCAAGCCAATCACCAAGAGCGCTAACGCCAGCTGTGGAGGATCGAGGAAAGTCGTGTGCGCGCCTATTAGATTCAACATGCGTCCTCCAGCGATAAGCAAAACCAGGCTGCCGAAAATGTAGGTGGCGACGGACAAGCGAGTCCGGCGGATCCAAAGATCGACAATTGCGGCGACCTGTTGACGGATACGCAGTTGATTGACTAGAGGAAATTTAACTTGGGTGAAAATCGAGGTCGCTGAGGCCAGGATTTTCAGAATGTTCATGGTCAGGCCGTAGGAGGCCGTGACCGCGAGTCCCAGAAAGGCGCTGCAGATAAGCGTGTTAGCTGATAAGACAAGATACCCGCCGAGGCTGACCAATCCGCTTCGCCATGCCATAGGCCAAAGTTGATGGATCAATTGAAGGCGGACGGGCGCGATCCGGTACTGGGAGCCAAGCATTCGAAGGAAGGAAAGCCGCCCCGCAACTCGGAGAAAACAACCTGAGCTAAGACTGCCAATCACTAAAGCCCACAACCCCCAATGGCTCAAAAGCCCGACCACCACAGCGACGGCGTTAATCAGAGCCGAACCGAGCAAGAGCTG
>JBBSHP010001111.1:0-1958 GCA_038232555.1 Bryobacterales bacterium | reverse complement strand
CTGCGCGGCGACGTGCAGGAAAAGACCGCTGAGCAGATCGGGGAGATTCTGGGCGCGATCATCGCTTCCACGAGGCGAGACCGTGCCTGCGAAGCTGAATTTGGCGATCAAACGGTTTTCGACGAACTGCGGATTGATCCGTATTACCGCACTGCTGCGCTGCGGAATCCGGATCTCGCGGAGCACCTCAATAAGTTAATAGAGCAGTCCAGCGAGCGCCGGGTTTGCTTAGTGCATGGCGACTGGAGCCCCAAGAACTTCCTGGTGGCGGACGGGCGCGTCATGATTATCGATTTCGAGGTGATCCACTATGGCGATCCGTCCTACGACGCTGCCTTCCTACTGAATCATCTGGTGCTGAAGAGCTTCTATCAGCAGCAGTGGCAGGCTCGGTACCAGTCCGCTGCCTTGCGGTTTTGGCGAGTGATGCAAGGCCGCGTACCGCTTGACGCCCATTGGTTTGAAGCTGCGACCATCCGGCATCTGGGAGCCTTGCTACTCGCGCGCGTGGACGGGAAGTCGCCCGCCGAGTACATCGCCACGGCCGAGCTCCAAGCAGCCGTGCGGCGATTCGCGCGAGATCTCATCCTGGATCCACCGCGCTATGTCGAGTCAGTCATGTCGAGTCAGTTTGGCAACGCTTGCTAGACTGAGAACTCCCATGCTTTGGAGCAAACTCTTTATCCCCACTTTGCGGGAGAACCCCGCTGAAGCAGAAGTGGTTAGCCATCAATTGCTGCTGCGGGCCGGATACATCCGGCAGGTCTCGGCAGGTCTGTACAACTACCTGTTTCTGGCCCAACGCTCGCTGCTGAAGATCACGCAGATCGTGCGCGAAGAGATGGATGCCATCGGCGCGCAGGAGATGCTCTTGCCCATGCTGAATCCGGCCGAACTGTGGCAGGAATCCGGGCGTTGGGGGTTGATGGGCGACGACATGTTCCGGCTGAAGGACCGCTTTGGCCGCGACTTCTGCCTCGGTATGACACACGAAGAGGGCATGACGGCCATCGCGCGCGGGGAACTGCGGAGCTACAAACAGCTTCCCCAGATCTGGTATCAAATACAAACCAAGTTCCGCGATGAACCTCGGCCCAAATCAGGTCTGCTGCGGCTGCGGCAGTTCATCATGAAGGACGCTTACTCGTTCGACATGGATGCAGCCGGCCTGGACGTCTCCTATGAAAAGAACTATCAGGCGTACCGCAGGATCTTTGACCGCTGCGGGTTGAAGTACACCACCGTTCAGGCGCACTCCGGAGCGATGGGCGGCAGCCAATCCCACGAGTTCATGGTCCGATCGGATGCGGGCGAAGACTTCGTGGTCCAGTGCACCAAATGCGACTACGCGGCCAACCTGGAGAAAGCTGTTTCGCGCCCATCCGCTCCGGCCGAAGGCGATCCGGAAGGGGAGTTCACGCCGGAGGCCTTCCACACACCCGGGCAGAAAACCATCGCGGAGGTGGCCGCGTTTACCCATCTGCCCGAGACTTCACAGATGAAGAGCCTGGTGATGGCCGTGGATGGCAAGCCTGTGCTCGCGTTGATGCGCGGGGACCATGCCTTGAGCGAGACCAAGTTCGCGAGCGCCATGGGTGCGCGCGAGATCCGGCCAGCGCATCCGGAAGAGATTCGCGAGTGGTTCGGCGCCGACCCCGGATCATTGGGGCCTGTCGCCGTCAAGAATATGCGCATCGTAGCGGATGAGGCGCTTAAGGGCCGGCGCAACATGATTGCGGGTGCGAACAAGAACGACTATCACCTCCGCAATGTCACACCGGGCAAGGATTTCGAGCCTGAGTATCTGGATCTCCGACAGGTAGCGGCCGGCGATAGCTGCGCGAACTGCGGTGCGCCGGTCGAGCTGGGAAAGTCCATGGAGGTGGGGCATATTTTCAAGCTGGGCTACCGCTACTCCGAATCAATGGGTCTCGGTGTGTTGAATGAGGCGGGCGCAG
>JBBSHP010001110.1:0-1958 GCA_038232555.1 Bryobacterales bacterium | reverse complement strand
GAATCCATCCCCACCGCCCACGCGGTCCAACACATGCAGCTCGGTGGTAGGCGCCACATAAGTTTTCCCATCGATCCAGGCCACGGCGCCCCAGCCATGATGGTGGGTCGAGTGCACCTCGCGCAGCGTGGTCGCAACGATCTTGATATTCGGATGCTTCTGAACCACGCGGTCGATCATGCCGAAAAATGCGCTCGGGTCGAGCTTCGAGGTTGCCGCCACCTCAGGTCCGGCGATCCCCAGACCCTTCTGCAGATCCTCTTCATTACCCACCAGCACATCCACGTTTTCGACAATCCGTCCAATCACCGATGTAGCCCGCTGATTGCCGCCGGAGACCTTCCATAGCTTCTCCCGAAAATTCAGATCGAACGAGACTACCGCCCCCGCTGCTTTCGCCGCCTTCATCCCTTCGATGATCAATTCCGCCGTCGTCTCCGAGAGAGCCGCGAAGATGCCCCCACTGTGGAACCAGCGCACGCCTTGGGCGAAGATCCCGTTCCAGTCGAAGTCGCCCGGTTTCAGCCTTGCGGCCGCCTCGTTGGAGCGGTTGTAAAAAACTACTGGCGCGCGAACGCCATAACCTCGATCGCTGTAGACCGTTGCGATATTCGGGCCGGCCACTCCGTCATGGTGGAAGCGCTTGTAGAACGGCCGAACGCCCATTGCCCGCACACGCTCCGCGATTAGATCGCCAATCGGATAATCCACCATGGCACTCGCGATTCCCGTATTCAGCCCGAAGCTGTCCGCCAGATTTGCGGCAACATTGAACTCGCCTCCGCTGACGTGAATGTCGCAGCGGGTGGCCTTGCGAAAAGGGATGTGCCCCGGATCCAGCCGGTGGACCAGAGCGCCCAGTGACAACAGATCCAACGCCCCCTCTTTGCGGATGTTAAGGCCGTACGTGGCTCGCCCCGATGGATCAGGCATTGTACGATCCCGAAGAGGTCCTGCCGCCGCGGCCGGTCCAATTGGTATGGAAATATTCGCCCCGCGGCTTATCGATGCGCTCGTAAGTGTGCGCGCCGAAGAAATCGCGCTGCGCCTGGAGCAGATTCGCGGGCAGCCGCGCCGTACGATACCCATCGTAGAAAGATAAGGCCGTTGAGAATGCCGGAGTCGGCACTCCCGCCTGGATCGCCTTGATGATTCCTCGCCGCCAGGCTGCTTCGTACTGGTTCAGGGTTTTGCTGAAAAATTCGTCCTGAAGCAGATTAGTCAGCTTGGGGTTGTTATCAAAAGCGTCTTTGATTTTGCCTAGGAAGCGGCTGCGAATAATGCAGCCTCCTCGCCACATCAGTGCGATTCCTCCGAAGTTCAGGTTCCAGCCCTGCTCCTTGGCCGCCTCCCTCAAGAGCATGTAGCCCTGCGCATACGAGATCATTTTGGAACAGTACAGGGCACAGCGCACATCTTCGATGAAGCCTTTGCGGTCCGGGGCGGGCCACGCTTTCGGGCCTTTCAGGATTTGCGATGCTGCCACGCGCTCTTCCTTCATCGCGGATAAGCACCGTGCAAAAACGGCTTCGCCAATCAGAGTCACCGGCATGCCTAAATCCAGCGCGTTGACGGCGGTCCACTTGCCCGTGCCTTTCTGGCCGGCGGTATCCAGAATTTTATCGATCAGCGGAGCGCCGTCCTCGTCCTTCTTGGTTAGAATCCCGCTCGTGATCTCGATCAGGAAGCTATCCAACTCGCCCTTGTTCCATTCCGCGAACACCTCATGCAACTCGTCCGCTGACAGCCCCAACCCGTCTTTTAGCAGTTGATAGGCTTCACAGATCAGTTGCATGTCGCCATATTCGATGCCGTTGTGCACCATCTTGACGTAATGACCCGCACCATCCTCGCCGACCCAATCGCAGCAGGGCGTTCCATCTTCCACCTTGGCCGCGATCGCCTGGAAAATCTTTTTGACATGCGGCCAGGCTTCCGGATTTCCACCGGGCATGATG
>JBBSHP010001109.1:0-1959 GCA_038232555.1 Bryobacterales bacterium | reverse complement strand
GCACACCTGTCGGATCAGGTCGCGCGCACGCTCTGCCACCCTACCGTGCAATATCTTATAACGATATTTCGTGCACCAGATCAGGTGATACTTGAGATCGTGAACCGCGTGCGCGCTATGTCTGTATTCCGCCATCCTCCCATTCTCGGGGGATTGGGCGGCTTGAAGCTGACCGCCTGAAAGGCGGTGGGATTAGACCCGGCGGACGGAGCTAAAGCTCCAGGGCAGCAATGCGAGCCTGAGCGCGCTCTTGAATCTTCTGATACTGGCTGTTCCCGTAGGAATCGATCGCGACGATGAGCGGTCCGAAGTCCTTCACCCGGAATTTCCAAAAACATTCCGGCATCAAATCTTCCCACCAGACCTGCTCGATCTCTTCGATCTGCATGGTTTCGAGCGCGGCCGCGCCGCCCACAATGGCGAGGTACGCCGCTCCGTGTTGTTGCATGGAGCGGATGCTGCCCTCCAGCAAGCCGCCTTTACCAACGATGGCCCGTACGCCGTACGTCTCAATCAAGCCGGGCGTGAAGCGGTCCATGCGCCGGCTGGTGGTGGTCCCGATGGAAAGCTTTTCGTAAGTGCCGTCCGGAAGTTTGCGCACACCAGGAGCGGTGTGCAGACACACCGAACCGGTGAGATCCGCAGGCGGAGCGACGCCTTCATCGAAAATGCGGATCTGGGTGGCGTCGCGAATCCCGAAGATCGTTCCGTCGATGCTGACGGTGTCTTCGAGCCGCAGCGCCCGGATGTCCGCTTCGCTGAGAGGCGTTCGCAGTTTATGATGCGGCATCGGGATAACTCACTTGTCCATCTGCCGAGATCACGGCACTCGCGCGCTCACCGCGCCAGCACTGGATGTTGACCGCTACCGGGTTCTGGCTGATGTGGGTGTGCGCCCATTCGATGTTTACCGCCAGCGCGGTGGTGGTCCCGCCGAGACCCTGCGGCCCAATACCAGTCTGATTAATCTTATCGAGCAGTTCGCGTTCCAGGGCTGCGATGTCGGTATCCGAACTGGTGGAACCGATGGTTCGAAAGGTACTCGCTTCCTTGGCAAGCTGCATGGCGACATCGGAAGTTCCTCCCAAGCCGATCCCCACGATCATGGGAGGACACGGCTGCGCTCCGGATTCGAAGATACACTGCAAAATAAATTTCGCGATGCCTTTGCGGCCCTCCGACGGATTCAGCATCTTGAGAAAACTCATGTTCTCCGATCCCGAGCCCTTAGGCGCCATGTGGATCTCGATGGTATCCGAATCGGGAACGAAGTCGAGCTTGATGATCGGAATGCCTTGCCCCGTGTTGGTGCCCGTGTGTTTGCGGGTCACCGGATGCACTGCATTGGACCGCAGTGGATACTCCGCTGTGGCGCGCTCACAGGCTCTTCGGATGCGGGCCTTCAGTTCTGGCACGTTGATCGCAACCTTACTGCCGATCAATAACTTGTACACTGGCAGGCCGGTATCCTGACAGACCAGCGTGTCCTGTTCGTCGGCGGTTCGAATGTTTTCGAGAATGGTGAACAGCACTTGTCCGGCGGTGGCATTGCCGTCCGCGCGCTCCGTCTCCAGGCCGCCTCGCAGGGCGTTGCGCACATCGGCAGGTATGTCTTTGAGCGCTTTCCAATATAGGTCGCGCGCCACAGTTTCAATGGTGTCGTATATCGTTGGCATGGGTAGCTGTCTCGAGTTCTGGAGGTGCAAGGCGGGTGAATGCAACGGGTTTGGTGCTGAACTTCATCTCCGCGCCGTCCGGGCTCAAATAGATATTCTTTAACCAGCCGGGATCGGCCGCCGGATGGTCCTCGCGATAGTGGGCGCCACGGCTTTCGGTACGCACGCTCGCGCTACGGGCCACCATGTCTCCGACAATGCAGAGGTTGGTCAAGTTCATGGCTTCGTTCCACTCGGGGTTGGAAGCGGCAGGCCCAGGGGCGCTCACCGCACTGGCGCGCTC
>JBBSHP010001108.1:0-1971 GCA_038232555.1 Bryobacterales bacterium | reverse complement strand
GATGGGTGATGCTTTAGCCTTCTACGATTATCGCGCGCGGCTGTACCACCCGGGCTTGGGCCGCTTCCTGCAAAGCGATCCGATCGGCTTTCGCGGCGGCGATGCCAATCTCTTCCGCTACGGCGGCGGTGATCCGGTTAATCGGCGGGATCCGAGTGGGTTATGGCATCAAGGCGGAGATGGCGGCTTCGTTCCTGACAATCCTGCGCCGCCCGAAGCTGGGTTCTCTCCGGTAGATACTTACCGCGGGGGCGGCGGGGGAGGTGGTGGCACTTCCGGCGGGGTAAGCGGTGGCCCAGCGCCTGCGGGCGGCGGAACCCAATCGGGATCAGGTTTACCATCGCCTTTTGCCAACGAACCGCAGACTCCTTACACGGGCGTCGGTACAATCAACTTTCGCGAGCCGCACGGGACGGCCGTGGCGGTGGAGATGGGTGATGGCGCGGGCGGTGTCAGAGGTAGTACTAGCAACAATTCGGGTAGTTCACATCGCGGTGTAACTGTAGCAGCCGGCGTAAACGGCATTGCACCGGTGAAGGATTGGTTCACAACGAACTATCTTGGCACAGTGTCCGTCGGTCTGTTCTTCGACCTTCGCACGGGCAAATCCGGTTACTATGAGACAACGGGTTCGGGCAACGGCCTAGATGTTGGAGGCTCAGTGACCGGGACGGTCATTCTGGGTGATTACACCATCTTCGAAGGACCTTACCACAATGTGAACGGCAGTCTGGATTACCTCGCAGGTAGCGCTCATTTTGACCCGAGTCGTAACTTTCAAGGTGTCAGTTTCGGCCTTGGACGAGCCCCGCTACCGGGCAGCGGATCCGCGACTGACACAAATACGACGATCTACGTCCTTTTCCCGGGCTGGGGTCCTTGAGGGTCGTTTCCAAAATCGCGTAAGTATGCTCGCGGCCTACCAGGTGTTATTTGACATAACGAAAGCTGAACCACCGAACCTAGCACATCCGGTTACGGCTGGCGTCATCGTTTTGATAGTTTCCGCCATCTCGTTTTGGGCCAATCGACGAATGTGGCGCGCCTCAACGCTTGTGGTCACCTGCTTAATAGCTTTGCTTGGCCTCGGCCTTGTCGCTTTTCCGCTACTGTTTCGGGTACGGTTGGAGCGGTTCGCGCGCGCGGTTCGAGAGGGACGCTGCAGAATCGTTGAAGGTGTAGTCGAGCAATTTCAGCCGATGCCGAGTTCGGGCCACGGTACGGAGTCTTTCGAGGTTGCGGGACGAAGGTTCGTTTACTCCGAACATGCAGTTGACCGAGGGTTTCACCAGACGCAACTCAGCAATGGGCCGATTCGCAACGGGCTACGCGTCCGGATCTGTTATATTGGGAACGATATAGGGCTGCTCGAAGCGGAAGTGCCGCAGTAAAGAGCCTATAGGCACATGAGAGGTTTAGCAGTTGCGGCTTTGGTGCTGGCGTGGGTCTGCAGCGTATGTACAATGCACGCACTCGCCGCGCGACTTGCAATTGCACGTCGCGCGACGTGGAAGAGCTTGGGATCGCCCTCGATGTTTCCTTGGGGTCTCTTCGCAAGCAGCAAGTTAATCCGCTTCGTTGTAAAGCGAGATTACGAGTCGCTCAGCGATAAAAAGATAGCTGCGCTGGGGGCGCGTGCGCGAACTGTGTTTCTCATCTACTGTGCGCTGTGCATTTGTCTGCTTGTAATGGTCGTGGGAGCTATAAGGGTCAGTCTGGGCTTGCATTGATGTCTCGCGGGGCAGAAAAGGTGTCATGTCTTTATTCTTGTTACAGGCGACAACCAGCTTCTCCCAGAGCGAGATCGTGCACACCCATTACGGGTACACGAATCTCAACCGGGTCAGCAGCGCGGACGTGAGCGATCAATGGCTTAGTGCCGCTTATCACGACGCGTTTGGCTACGATGATTCAGGCCAGCAACTCAACAGCACAAGTCTCGGCGGAATCGGTCACACCGTGAGCTACCAG
>JBBSHP010001107.1:0-1977 GCA_038232555.1 Bryobacterales bacterium | reverse complement strand
TCTTCAATGTTCAGCGCTCCGCCCTGTTGATTGCGGCGCTGGCTACGGGAACCACCAGCGCTTTCCCAGCGGCGCTGGAGGACCGTATGCATCAGCCGTATCGCGCAGCGCTGGTCCCTGGGCTGGACGAGATCGTGAAACTGCGCGCCCCTGGACTGCTGGGGTGCTGCCTCAGCGGCGCCGGACCCTCTGTACTGGTGTTCTACGAAAAGGATCACGAAACGGTGTGCAATCTGGTGCGCCAGATCTTCGCGCTGCGGGGCAAGCAGTCGGAAGTATTGTGGCCGGAGATTGCGCGGGATGGATACGAGCTGGAGTCCGATCGGCCGGTTTAGTGCACGGCCCGTTTTTTGACCGGCACCGGTTCCACCGGCTCGGGTGTCATGTCCAGGATCTGGTCCGCCAGTTGCGCCACGATTTTCATATTTTTGACATCGTGAACGCGCACGATGTGGGCACCCCGTAGGATGCACGCCGTCACCGCCGCGGCCGTGGCGAACTCCGTTCCATCGGCATCCGCCTGTGCCAGGAACAATTTGCGTGAAGGGCCGATCAGAATCGGCAGATCCAGGTCGGCCAGTTGGCGTAACCGCGCCACCACCTCGGAGTTCTGTTCCTTGCGCTTCCCGAATCCGAGCCCCGGGTCGATCACAATATGCGCCCGATCCACGCCGGACTGAACCGCCCGGTGCACACAAGCCGCCAGGTCGTGGGTAATCGCCCCCATAGAATCCTTCATGGGCGGAAGCTTGGCCCAGGTTTCAGGCGACCCACGCATATGATTCAGAATCAGTCCCGCATTGTGCATAGCCGCCACTCGGGCCAGTTGCGGATCGAACGTCAGGCTGGAAGGATCGTTGATGATCTCCGCGCCAAGCTCGATCGCTTTCTCCGCAATCGCGCCCTTGTAGGTATCCACGCTGATTGGCACTGCTAACTGGCCCCGCAGCTTCTTCAATACCGGAACCAGCCGCCGCAACTCCTCTGCTTCTGAAATGCGCGGAGAGCCTGGACGCGTCGATTCAGCGCCCACATCGATGATGTCGGCCCCTTCCTCTTCGAGCCGGATCGCATGCGCATAGGCCCGTTCCGGATCGCTGAACTTACCGCCATCCGAGAACGAATCCGGCGTGACATTCAGGACGCCCATCACAAACGTCCGTTCGCCCAGATACATGCGGCGGTCTCTCAGCTTCCATTCGAAGCGTTTTCTATTCATAACGAAGACACACAATAGGGTCCAGATTGGCGGCCCGCGTGGCCGGATAATATCCGAAAAACACTCCCACCCCGACCGACATGGCGACGCCCAGAAAGACCCAAAGTAAGGAAAGTGTAGCGGGTATGGACGGAATCAACGTCCGTACCGTCAATGCAATCAAAGCTCCCAGCAGGATTCCGATTAACCCGCCGGTACACGTCAGGAGAATCGCCTCCAGCAGAAACTGTACCCGGATATCGGACTTCCGCGCGCCGATGGCTTTGCGAATACCGATTTCGGCGGTCCGCTCCGTCACTGAAATTAACATAATGTTCATCACTCCGATGCCGCCTACCATCAATCCCACCGAACTGATGATGCCGGTGAGAATCACCAGCGCACCCGTTAACTGGTTCCAGAGCGCCATAACGAAATCGGGAGAAATAAGCTCAAAATCGTCCTCGGCGTGGACCGGCACATGACGCCGGCGGCGTAGCGCGGCAGTAACTTCATCCTTGGCCTTCTCGATATCCCCGCCCCGAGTAACCCGGAAAGCGATAGCAAGCTCTTTGGACTCCGGTGAGAATTTGTGAAACGTGCTGAGCGGAATGATCGCGAACATGTTCACGCCGAAGGCGGACATCAGGCCTGAATCCGGCTCGAACACACCGATTACTTCAAAGACGTTGCCGTTCAGGTGCACCGATTTCCCCAGGGGATCGAGATGGGAAAAAAGGGTGTCCGCGATGTCCGTCCCGAGCACCACTACCGCCCGC
>JBBSHP010001106.1:0-1979 GCA_038232555.1 Bryobacterales bacterium | reverse complement strand
CGCCTTTCGCAAAGCACCGGGCCGTGCGGGCTTAGCTGTGGGCCATGTCGGACTGCCCACTTGACCTTCAGCGAACGTCGGTTCCGGTTTGCCTTAGCGCCCAACGAATCGCCTCCAGGTACATTTTCTGGATGCGAGGAATCCCATACCGAATCGGCGTGACCAAACGTGGAGTAAAACACCCGGCCTTGGCCGTACATTTTGGCCCAAGCCACCGGAAAATCTTTGTCGGTGCGATGGATGCCAGGCTAGGTGAACTCGAGTTTCGTGGCGTCCAGACTTGCCAGCACGGCACTTTATCGCGCGAAAATTTTTGTGCTGGTAGATTTCGTCCCGGATCGTGAATGCATGCGGAAGTGACTTCATGGCCGGAAAGTCCGGGTCCTCCACAATTACAGGGGCCTCAAACACACCCCAGGGATGATTGTCGAAGTAGCCTCCGATCATCTCTCCACACTCCGGCCAAGTGAGGTAGGCATCGTCGCCGGTGTGCGCGCCCACAAAACCAATCCTTTTTCTGTTGCGCGGAGAGGTCGTTTTCGCCGGTTCCGATGAAAAACAGTGCGTCAAAATAATTCAGGTTGGGGGCGTTGATGTACTTGCGTTCACCAAAGCTGATGGGGGCCTTGGTTATCAGTTGCGAATCGGTGCGAGTGTACGCGTCATAGGCGCCCGATTCGCGGCCGAGGCGTTCAATAGTGGCCAGTGCGTGAGAGAAAGAATCGTGCTGAAACCCGGTTCCGACAACCATAGATACTGGCGATTCATTGACGACCGGCGGGATGGTTCCGGCTAATTGCTAAATAGAGGATATCGCGATTAGAACGTGAAGCCGACCAGGAACTCGACTTGGTTCTGGTTGGAAGATAAGCCACCGCTGGCGGGTCCGAGGTCGATGTTCTTATCGCGCCACCGTGTGTAGCGGAGTTCCGGCGAGAGACGAAGTAGCAGCGCGCGGACTTCAAGGCCGGCCCCCATGGTAAATCCCGCTGTCGTGGCGTTTGGCCTAGCCAGGAACATACCGGGATCGCTCACGTGATTGAAGGAAGGTCCGGCTGCTACATAGGGATGCACGAGGGGCGCACCCCCAAAGCGGTACTTCACCAGGATGGGAAACTCCCAGTTGTTTACCGCGCCACCAATGGTATAGCGGCGGTACAGCGCGTCCGCCTCCACTCCTAGATGATAAGGCAGCCGCAATTCCACCGTAGGGCCGATTACCAGGCGCTGGGTTTCTTGCAAGACATTCCTGGCGCCGCCGTTGGTGAACGCCTCATCGAGCGGCGCGCCGACCCGTATTCCAAATGAGAACGGCTGGGCTGAAACGGGCATGACGGCAACCACAAACAGAAGAGCGAAAGCATTAGGGAGTTTCATAGCTCAAAAACGTTTGACGTACAGAACACACAGGCGGTACAAAATGTGTGGCAGGTTCTGCCTATTCCATTAGTTTTAAGATCATGCCTGTGTCGGTTGCTACCCAGATGTGGGTCCCATCTGCCGCGGAGATCACCGGTCGGTTTGCCACTGCACGGTAGTCCACGGGTATGTCCAGCCATGTGGCCATGGTTCGGCTGTGAAGCATTTTCAACTTTCCCGGAATGGGCACCTGGCTGGACTTTCCCGCGAGCTCGACGGCTGCCAGCCAGACGTCGCCGCCCGGCAGGATGGTGAAATCGCGTGCTACGCGGCCCGTATCCTGGAAGACCGGACTGCCCTGATGGGTTTTTAGATCCAGCTTGAAAAGACTGGACGGGCTGTCGGAGCCCGGGAACTCGAACAAAACGAAACCCAGGTCCGCTCCCGCCAGATGAATGCGGGTGGGGTACCCGTCGCTACTGCCGTTGATGGACTCCCAATCTTTGCCGCTATTGCGCGTCAGCAAAAGAATGGTGGTGCTGCGCTTCATAAACCTGCGCCGCTCACTGGCAGGGTCCATCCAGGCAGGGATCCCTTCATGCAGCCCAGGCGTCCAGTTT
>JBBSHP010001105.1:0-1980 GCA_038232555.1 Bryobacterales bacterium | reverse complement strand
GCCGCGAGACGATTCCATTCGGGGACATGATCAATAGAGTGCAGCACCGGCGTCAAATTGTAATCGAGCAGGCCGGACCGCTCGGCCGGTAAGAAGTCCGCCATAACCAGAATGCGCGTTGTAACACCCGCATCCCGAAGGGCCGCGCCTTCCTCGACATTGCTCACGGCCAGCCAGCGCGCGCCCGATTTCATCAACACTTTCGATACTTCGATGGCGCCGTGCCGATAGGCATCCGCTTTCACCACCGGCATCACCTCGACCAGTGGACCGACTACCGACTTGACCGCGTGGAAATTAGCCGCAATTTGTCCGAGCGAAATCTCGACCCAGGAGCGAGCGGCGAATGGACCCATGCTTTTCATCGTACCCGTCGCAGCGACCGCGGTTCGTTGAGACTGGGATCAGGTCGTGCGACAACAAAGATGGCAGCACCGGTACTATTTGTTCCCGCAGCTCCAATTCCACGCGTGACAGAAAGGCTATCCAGCGTAGAATTGGCGCGAGTACCATTGAATTGCATCTTTTATGCAAAAGAGCTTTTTTGTCCAAGCCCGAGACTTGCCGCCTGAGAAGCGGCACGTAGCCGAGTCTTGCTGGGCGGGCAACTTGGCGAAGATGAGTTGCTGTTTATCAGATCTTCAAAGGGCCGCATCCTCAAACCGGGTCTAACCGGCGATGCGCTCTCGGAGGCCTACCACCAACTGTTTGAATGGTCGGACGGAATGTCAAAGAGGGTGGAGGGCATCGCCGAACCTGAGATTGACGCTGCCATTGACGAAGCGGTAGATTTCGTCCGGCACAATCACGGATGACGAATCGCTGTCGACACAGCAATTCTGATTCGAGCGCATGCCAAAGCTTCTGGCCCAGCAAAAGAACTTCTCCAGGTCATTCAACAATCAGGAATATGGCTCGTCTTTTCGTCCCAACGACAGCAGCAGCCGCTCGTACGCGTCCGTTACCGCTTCCCAACTGTAGCGCTCCGCAACTCGCTGCATGGCGCGGTTACCCAGCTTGCGCCGTTCTTCTTCCGGCATCGCGAGCACTTGCTCTAATTTCGCCCTCAGGTTGTCAGCCTCAAATGCGATGCCGGCGTCCCCCGCCACTTCAGTGTTCTCCGGCGTATCCAAATACAGCACCACCGCCCCCCGCCCCATCGCCTCAATCAGGGCAGGATGAGTGCCACCCACCTCGGTGGCATGAACATAGGCAAAGCAGTGCGACTGCAACTCGCCATAACCCGCGCCGTAAATCGCACCGGGCATCACCACCCGCGGATCTTGGGTGTTCCGGACGCGCTGGATGTACTCATCCGCATGCGGAGCATCTCCGATCAGAGCCAGCTTCACCGGCCCCGTAGTTTGCTCGTACGCCTCGCGCACCAGCAGCGCGTTATTCTCCGGCTCCATGCGGCTCACGTAGAGGAGGTACCCGCCCCGCTCCAACCCTAATCGGCGCAAGGCCTCATCGCTATCGACTTTTCCGAGTTCCGCGCCGTATGGGATGAACGTGGACTCCTTACCATAGCGCGCCAGGTAGTAGTCTGCAATAACCTGCGCGTCAGTAACTACGGCGCTCGGGAAGACGGTGGCCAACCTTTCCGAAATTAGATACCAGAGTTTTGCGGCGCGATTCCACTTCTTCCGGTTCCGCTCCAGGCCATCCACATTGAGTGCGATTGGTATGCCGCTCAGCCGGGGCCATAAGGTGAACACAGCGTTGGCCGCGTTGCAATAGAGGGCCACGTCCTGACGATGAAAGAGCAGATGCAGAGTCGCGATTGCGGTGTGATAGATGGTGTCGAAATATTTGTGGCGCCAGGTGGCTAGATAGACCAGCGACACTCCCCGATAGACCGGGCCGCTATCCCGTTCGCGGCAATACACCGTGACCGCGTGGCCGCGTTGCGCTAAGCGGGTTGCAAGCTCCTCTGCGAAGGTTTCGAACCCTCCGTACCTGGCAGGTATACCGCGCGTT
>JBBSHP010001104.1:0-1984 GCA_038232555.1 Bryobacterales bacterium | reverse complement strand
CACCGTCTGAAAACACTCACTTCTGCCACGGGCTGCTAGGGAACCGAGGGGTGACTCCCCCAAGTCGAGCAGAGTGATCACCTCGTCGCGCAGGGCGTCGTCCTGGCAGCACGCATGTCATTCAGAAAGTTCTTTGTTAACTGGGCGCCGTCAAACAGCAGGCCTGACCAATCGTCGGCAACAATCTGGCTGAGCCTGGTCGATGTCGCCCTCCTTTCATCGCGGCCGTCTAATCGCGGTCCAGTTGTTTGATCGTTTCAGACGTTTCAGACTGCGCGGCTTCTTGGCCTAAGCGTACACGGGGCCAAACCATGCAGCGATGCTCGCCTGTATTGTGGACCGGCGTTCCTTTGCCGGCATCCTGTGTGGATCGGAGCCTGGTGCATCCTAGCATCCATACGGCAGCCCCGCTTTAGAGCAGCGCCCGCGTCAACTCTTCAAAATTCGCCGGCGTAACCAATTGATACCTGGGCGTCATCCGCGTAAACCCGCGCAGCGTTTCGCTCAGTTCATCGGTCGGGATCTCAGGGCTCGCCAGAAAGATGTTCCCTTCCGAAATTCGGTACGGCAGTACTTTGCAGTCCTCGATCACCTGCTTTGGCAAGGACCGCGCCGTTCTGTTATTGATGTCCTCCGCACGCAGCTTGCCTACAGGAACACTCTGCTGCAGGCTGAGCGCGTCGTATAAATCCTCCTCGGATATTTTTCCAGTCATCACCAGGTATTCACCGATGCGCATGCCCTGCGGACGTTCTGCCAGCGCCCACTCCACCTCAGCCTCATCAAGAAAACCTAACCCGATTAGAATCTCGCCAATCTTCCGCTTGTGCCGGAACAGCGCCGTTCGAGTAGGATACGCATGTTCGGTTTTCACCCACACCAACGGCTGTCTACGCATCCGTGCACGCGCAAACCGGAACAGCGCCAGCACCGTTGCGCAACCGTTGATGTAATTGGCCCAAACAATTCGGACCGGAACCCCCCAGGCGAACACCCAGCCATAAAATCGCGCTACCATCGACATCCGAACCGCGGTGCGTAAAGCCAGCAATGTGAGTGTCACAATCAACAGCTTGGGATGTGGCCAGGCGTGCGGCAATCCCCACGGCGTATGCGACACCTTAGCCAGCGCCCAGGTGAGCGTGCCTAGCAAAAAGAACAAATTCGCGAGTAGGCTGACCGGATTCCCGACCAGCCCCTTGCGGTCCCGCCAGAACCAATACACCATCGCCGGACTTCCACTCCACCCGTGCCGGTCCCAGGTCTGTAACGAAATGCCCATGATCCAGCGGCATCTCTGCCGAATGGCAGATGACCAGTCCTGCGGAAAATATTCGCGAGTGGCCACCAGTCCGTTATGGTTGACAGCAGGAGGCACAAAGAATTGGGGGCACCCCAAAGCGTGCAGCCGCATACCATTCTCATAATCTTCGGTAAGGCAGGCCGGCTCGAAGATACGATTGCTTTCGGTTTGCGCCAATTTCTCCAGGCCCTGACGGGAGTAGGCTGTGCCCACGCCCGCTGAAGGAATAAAACTGCCCATCATTTTGCGCACCGGCATGTCACGCATCTGGAACTCGGTGAACTCATCGCAATAGACCCCATGCGTCAGCTTGTGAAGCGGGGTAGGTAGAGCGAATACGGGAAGCTGGACAAAATCGAACTTCGCGCCATAGAAACTGAAGCGCGCCAGGGAGTCCGGGTGGATGAGGTCTTCTGCATCGTGAGTGACTACCGTCTCAAACGACGTTTGGTGGGTCTCCTCAAACAAAAGCATGCGCTGGAATACCCAATTGAGGCAGTCCGCTTTCGAAGTCGGTCCATCGTGGGGACAGACGGCAAGATGTACATTGGGGAACCGTTTCTCCAGAGCCCGCACCACGCTTAGCGTAGGTTCGTCATTCGGATAGGCGCCGATGAAAAAATCGTATTTCTGGTAATGGATCGCGGCGATGTTGTGCTCAATCATAGTCCCGATTACGCT
>JBBSHP010001103.1:0-1993 GCA_038232555.1 Bryobacterales bacterium | reverse complement strand
GGAAGAAACGCGGTTCCACCCGGCTCCGATGGCAGAGTTTGGTTCGGGCTTCCCTTCCACATAGATGGGCTCGCTCCAGCTATCTCCACTTAGCGGACTGTACAGCGCGGAGGCGACTGAAACCACACCCGCTATGGTCGTGAGCGAATCGTGAATTCGATTATATAGCGACTCGAGTTGCTCCGGCTTGTAATTTGCAAGCACGGGATCGATGTGGATCACCGTGCGGTGGCTCTGCTCGAAGCCGAAGTTCAGAACTCCTGAGCTCGCGGGGTTTTCGGGCGGTAGCGGGGAAAAAGAGTTGGTGCAGAGTTGAGCAGTTGATGGGATAGGCAGGGCAGGCGAAACTTGGTTATGCCCCAGTTGCAACTGCCGATATTTCCGGAAGGGATGACCGAACTCAGCGCCGAACTTGCCTTTCAACGCAGGGACGGCTGGGTCTATTACGTCCACGGCATGGCGCCCGTGTTCCAGCATGAGGTGAAGGATGTGGCGGCATTCCGGCTATTCGCGAGTCAGTTGGTGGTTCAAGGAGTAGTGAAGGAAGCGGACATCGTACGAGTGTTTGGCGTGCCGCGCATCACGGTAATGCGAGCGGTAAAGTTATACCGGGAGCAAGGGCCGAAAGGTTTTTTCAAAGAGCGGGGCGTGCGATCGGCGGGAGTGCTGAAAGGAGAAACACACCGGAAGGCGCAAGCGTTGTTGGATGCCGGCATGAGCGTACCGGAGGTAGGGAGGGAGTTGAACCTGCTGCCCAACACGCTGCATAAGGCGATCCGTCAAGGGCGTTTGCATCGTGTACGGAGTGGAGCGGGGCCCGGGGCAGAGGGAGGCAGCACCAAAAGCGAGCGCAGCGAGATCGATCGCGCCGCCACCAGGGGCTACGCGACCACCCGGAGCGAGGAACGAGTGGCGGCGGCGATGGGGACGCTGAGCAGCGCGCCGATCCGCTTCGAGGCGGCACAGGACGTGCCCCAGGGCGGAGTGCTGCTGGCCCTTCCGTCGCTGCTGGCCAATGGCCTGTTGCGGCACAGCCGCGAGTTGTATGTGTTGCCGGATGGGTTCTACGGGATGGTCAGCATATTTCTGCTGCTGGCGTTAACGGCGCTGGCTCGCATCAAGTCCATCGAACAGTTACGCTACGCGGCGCCCGGAGAGTGGGGGCATCTGCTGGGATTGGACCGCATCCCGGAAGTGCGGACCCTGCGGGAGAAACTGGAATTGTTGTGCCAGAAAGCAGGGCGAGCGATCCAATGGAACACTCTGCTGGCGAAGGAATGGATGACGGCCAGTGGGCCTGAAAGCGATCTGGTGTTCTATGTCGATGGGCACGTGCGCGTCTATTCTGGCGATTTGACCGAATTGCCTCGTCACTATGTGGCGCGGGAACGGCTCTGCCTGCGAGCCACCACCGACTACTGGATCAATGCGATGGATGGGCAGCCGTTCTTTTTCGTGAACAAGGAAGTAGACCCCGGCCTGCTGGCGACGCTGCGTGCCGACCTGGTGCCGTTCCTGGAAGCGCACGCACCGCTATCGGAGCAACTGCGGCAGCGGATGGAGAAAGATCCGCGGCAGCATCGGTTTACTCTGGTTTTCGACCGGGAGGCGTATAGTCCCGATTTCTTTGCCGAGATGAAAGCCCGGCGAATTGCCATTCTCAGCTATCACAAATTTCCCGGTGAGGATTGGCCGCGGGAGGAATTTGCCGAGCGTGCGGTGCGGCTGGCGGGAGGAGAAACGGTCCAGCTTTTGCTGGCGGAGCGGACCGTCAACCTGGCTGGCAAGACAGAAGTGCGAGAGCTGCGTAAACTGGCCGGGTCGGGGCATCAGACCTCGATTTTGAGTACCGACTTCACGACTGATCTGGCGGCGTTGGCGGCGGCGATGTTTGCTCGCTGGTCTCAGGAAAACTTCTATAAATACATGAGACAACACTACAATCTGGACCGGTTAGCGGAGTATGGAACCGAGGATATTCCTGATCAGGTGC
>JBBSHP010001102.1:0-1994 GCA_038232555.1 Bryobacterales bacterium | reverse complement strand
GGTTCGACTACGGCTGAGCTGCTTCAAAACACGACGCTCCGGCGGGCTCAGAATAATCCTCTGGGACATGTCCAATCATAATCAGTCACGTCTCAGAACTCAAGGATACAGTGCACTAGGTTTGCTTCCGGCGTCTCAATCAGCAGGTGATAGTGGTTACTCATCAGCACGTAGCTGTGAACCACGATTCCCGTGCGACCACACATTTCCTCCAACGTGGCCAGAAACATTGTCCGATCTATATCCTGGCAAAAGATCGCTTCCCGGCGATCGCCCCGGCACATGACATGGTAAACCGCGCCGGGGTATTGCAGACGCACGCCCCGAGCCATCGGCCAAAAGCTTGCCCGAGGCCGTATCTATCCGTCAATCCCAATTTCTGCACATATGCGCGGACTGACCCCCGCGCCCCCCCTTATGCGTATGCGCCTCGCGTCGGTACAAACGGCTCCGCCGCATCGACGACTATTTCGCGGCACGTGAATTTGCACTCAAATCCTGTTCCGGGCAGGAACGTCACACGAAAAATCTGCTGTTTCAGACGCTCAGAGTGCTCGGGTGAAATGACAAGGTCCGCAATCGCATTCTGGTGGTCGAACTGATCAAGCTTCAAATCCTCAACGCCGCTAAACCGCAGGGCGATGCGAGTATCCTTATGCTCCCTCGAGTGCAAAGGCTTCGATATATCGAAAGCGTGAATGGTGACAACCATCACGGGCTGAGTGAACACCTTCCCTGCGTCTCTTGCCAACTCGATTTTAAGAACTTCAAAGTCATGGAACGACGGCCACGCTCCAAAAATGGCGATCAACTTTGCGCTACCGCTCACCCAATCTGACAAAGTAGCCATTTTCAAGCTCCCGCGGGCCGAGTGGGGCTCGACATTCTCTTCGGATGGCATTCACAAGTGCCTGGGTCCTGGTTGTACTCTATCCAATGCCGATGTGTTTGGCCGCCATGGGCAGGATCTGCTACTTCCCAAGCAGGAGAGTTGTCGGGCACGGCAAACAGTTATTGCCGCACCCACCACCAGCTCTACCCGGGTTTGTTACCGGCAAGCGTATAGGGTCGCGCGAACCTGCCGGCAACGGTGAGCCCGGGAAAGTGCCTTGAGGCCCCGTGATCGCGTTTTCGGGAGGAGCTGGAGCGTTCGCGTTGGACGGCGAAAGGATCAGCCCCCCTAAAACGGCTCCAATTACCGCTCCGGGTAAATTTCCAATAGCGCCACCGATCACCGCTCCAGCAGCCGGACCTGCAAGGACACCGGGGCTAAACAGTCCACTGGGATCGTCGTTGACGATGGGATTATTTCCAACGTAACCGTACAGGTTTATTCCTCCGGTTTCCCCGATGGGATCGCGGCTGATCCACCTTCCGGCGCTCGGGTCATACCCCCGATACGGCGCCAGATATAGCCCGCTCGGCGCGTGCCGATAGTGTCCGGTATATCCGAAATCAACATCGAGATCGCCCGCGAGCTTGGTGGTGTTGCCGAATGGATCGTAATCGTAGCGCGCGCGCACCACGCCCGTTGTGCTGGTCATCTCGCGGACGCTGCCGAGATGGTCGCGCGTGTAGAAATAAGATCCTGGGCTCGTGCCACCGATCCGCTGCTCACCCTCCGGATAGTAGCGCCGTGTGACAACATTGCTGCCGTCCCGCTCCTCCGCGATTCGTTCGCCGACCCAGATGAACTGTTTCGTGCTCGTGGTCGTCAGCGCCGCGCTCGAATACAGGCTGACGCGAAACTGCTGGGAGCTGGCGTTGCCCACGGCGCGCTGCGCCGCGGCGAGGCTGAGGGTGTTGCTGCTGCCGGATAACGTGATCGGCTGCGAAAAGTTGCCCCTGTTTTCAATAAACCCGAGCTGCGTTCCCTGCGGCGCGGGCGGGTTGTTGGTCGCGATCGGGCTGTATCTGGTGCTGATCCCGCTCGGGCCGGCAAACGACCAGCTCGAGCCCGTCGGCTGGTATTTATATGTGCTAGCCGGAAGCGC
>JBBSHP010001101.1:0-1998 GCA_038232555.1 Bryobacterales bacterium | reverse complement strand
AGCAGAGATCGTTTGATTCCACCTGCCGGAAGTTCCGGCGGTTTCTCACCGAGGCGGCTCGCTAACCCACAAATTCCCCCGACGAGCCAAATAATTCATGACGCATTTCGCCGATGACGCTTCTCTGGAGCGCCGCTTGAACCTATTCGACACCACGCTGCTGGTGATTGGCGGCATCATCGGGACAGGTGTTTTCTTTAACACCGCGAATGTTGCCCAGCGCGTCCACACACCGGCGTTGATCCTGGCTGCGTGGATCGCAGGGGGAGCCATCGCTGCCATCGGTGCCCTGAGTTATGCCGAACTCGGCGCGATGATGCCGCTGGTGGGCGGTCAATATGCATTCCTGCGCGAGGGTTGGAATCCACTGATCGGATTCCTGTATGGCTGGACCATGTTGCTGGTGATCACGCCCGGCGGAATGGCGGCGGTTACGATGAAATTCGCACAAACTCTGGCTGTGATCGTGCCGCATGCCGGATTGCGAGAGGCGCTCGCAACGCCCTGGGGAACCACATTGGCCGGGTTGGCTGCAATCTGGTTGCTGACCGCTATCAACTATTTCGGCGTGAAGCCGGGCGCCATCGTACAGAACATTTTCACGGCGGGAAAGCTGCTTGCTTTGGCAGCGCTCATCCTGTTCGGCTTGACATCCCCCGCCAGCCAATTCGCGTCAGCGCAGCCCGCCGCGGGAGCACCGGAAGGCAGCTTGTTGCTCGCATTCGGCGCCGCGCTTGCCCCAGTGCTGTTCTCCTATGGCGGCTGGCAAAGCTCGACCTGGGCGGCCGGCGACAAAAATCCCCAGCGAAATCTTCCGCGCGGGCTGATTCTCGGGATCGCCGTCGTGATCGCCATCTACCTGCTCGCTGCCCTGGTTTACTTGCGCACTCTATCGGTGGACGCGATCCGCGGCAGCAGCACACTCGCGACCGACGCAGCCCGGGTGCTGATGGGCGAGGGTGGCGCGCGTTTTGTCTCCGTCGCGATCGTGGTGTCTACATTCGGCTTCATCGACATGACAATCTTGACAGCGCCCCGTGTGTTCTATGCGATGGGACGCGACGGGTGTCTACTGCCGGCCGCCGCGTACGTTCATCCCAAATACAAAACGCCTTCCGTGATGTTGATCTTCTTTTCGCTATGGAGCAGCCTGGTGCTGTTGGCCGGTTCGTACGACGCTCTGCTCGGATACACCACCTTTGGGGATTGGATTTTCTTCGGACTGACCGTAGCTACGGTATTCACGCTCCGCCGCAAATATCCAGATTTACGCGGCCCTACAAGGTCTGGGGCTACCCCGTGTTGCCGGCGCTTTTCGTCATGGTTGCGTTCGCCTTTGTCATTGTGAACTTTTTCGCTAACCAGCCGCAGACCAGTTACGGTCTGGTGCTGGTGCTGTCCGGCATACCCGCTTTCTACCTGTTTCGAAGACTGAATCAGTCGCGCTCACACGGGACGGGCCGTGCGTAAGATCACCTACATGGAATGGGTGAAGCTGCGCCATCCTGCCAAGTACGAGATCGGCGGCAGCGGAATGGTCCCGGTACATATTCAAGATTTACCGGAAGCGCTGGAGGGACTCGACATCAATGATTTCAACCTGTACGGCTACCGTCCCCTGGTCCAGGAGATCGCGCAACGGTATGAGGTGACTCCCGAGCAGGTGGTTAGCACGCAGGGCTGTTCGATGGCCAATTATCTGGCGTGTGCCTGCCTGTTGCGCCCCGGTGACGAGGTGCTGGTCGAGCAGCCGGCCTATGAACCACTGCTCGCGATCCCGAGATTGCTGGGCGCCAGGGTAGTCCGGTTTGAACGGCCCTTTCGATCTGGTTTCGGCATCGACATGGAAAAACTCGCGGCCAAGTTGACCACCCGCACCCGACTGATCGTGATGACCAATATGCACAACCCCACGGGCGCATTCACGTCGCAGGAGGAGCTAGGCGAGATGGGGCGGCTGGCACGCCGGGTGAAGGCGCACGTGCTGGTGGATGAAGT
>JBBSHP010001100.1:0-1999 GCA_038232555.1 Bryobacterales bacterium | reverse complement strand
CGAGGCCGCCAACCAGGGCACCGTAGACGACACCTGCAGATTGAGCGTCCCGTCACCGGCGTTTCTAGCATCAACGGACTGCACTGGACCGTTCGCCCCCTGTGCTATCGACAGAGGCGCCAGAGCGGTCTGGTCCAGTCGGAGCTTGGGTGCAGCCAGGGCAGTGGCGGCAAACAGCGCCGGAAAAATGCAAGGGCCCAGGGCGGCTATCGAAAGAGATCTTTTATTTCTTAGCACTAACTCACTCCTTAACGATTCAGTAGATTAATTTCAATGGAGATGGATACAGGGTGCACGTGCAGTTCCATCCTATGTGCACTCTTTTGTTTGACGCCGGAACACCACCGGTGTGTTTCGACACATTACTGGGGTGTGCCGATACAACTATTTAGGCTCGGTGATCTGGAAATCTGCCTTCAAGAATTGCCAATCGGGAAGTTCATACACACGTAATTTAGTAGGCACCAGCACCGTGACTGGCTTGAGTTCTTCCGGCCCCACGGAACCTACTTTCGCTGCAAACGAACAGAGTGGGGGATCGCCCGGTTTCGCGTTGGTGGTCCTCAGATCCACGTCCAGCACCAGGTCCCCGAGGTCCGCCTCCGAGTGGTTCACTACGCCGAAGTGAATTTCGAGCTTGCCAGGCCCTTTTTCCTTGACTCGAAATCCGACCAATTCAACGTACTTGGCTGCGGGATTCCTGCTGGGCGGCGCTGCTGAAACCGGTGCAGCGGGCGCGCCGGACTTCTGGTTTTCCTGCTTGGGGGCCATCGAGCACCCAGCCAACAGCACGCACAGACCCACGGTAACGATTCGCAGAACTATCAAACTCGAATTATAACGCCCGCTGAATCCCACCAGCCCTGTGGCGAATCTAGGAGATAATCGTGCAATTACCGACGGCGAGCGACTGAACCCATGTTCCGGCTAGTGCGCGAACAGATCGAGACGATCTTCCGGGAAGACCCGGCCGCTAAAAGTGTGCTCGAAATCGTTCTCTGTTATCCGGGATTTCACGCCATTCTATTGCACCGGCTTGCGCATAAACTGTATGGCAAGCGCCTTCATTTATGGGCCCGACTGATTTCACAATTCAGCCGCGCTCTCACCGGCATCGAGATTCACCCAGGCGCTACCATAGGCCGGCGGTTCTTCATCGACCATGGCATGGGCGTGGTCATCGGCGAGACCAGCGAAATCGGAGACGACGTGCTTCTCTACCAGAATGTCACTTTGGGCGGAACCGGTAAGGAACGCGGCAAACGCCATCCCACCCTTGGTAACAACGTTGTGATCGGGACCGGCGCCAAAGTTTTGGGAAATATCCACCTTGGTAATTATGTGAAGGTGGGCGCGGGATCGGTGGTGATTCGCTCGGTGCCGGACTATTCAACGGTGGTCGGCATTCCCGGGCGGGTGGTCCGGTCGCGCGGGGACGTGGACCAAAACCTGATGGACGACAACCTGGAGCATGGAAGGCTGCCCGATCCGGAAGGTCAACTGATTGACGAGTTGTCCCGGCGCATTGATCAGCTTGAGAACCAGGTGAAAATGATGGCCGAGGACAGAATGACTGAAAAGCAGGGCTATTGATCGCCGGCCTGCTGCTCTATCTTTCTCAGGCGCTGAGCTACCCATATTGGGTTGAGCCATGCACCCGCCCGGCAGCGACCGGTTGCCAGTCCGGCGATACGGAACTCGCCGGGTGGGCGCTGGAAGCATGGCAGCATGGCTCGGGCGGGCGTCTGACCCTGAGCCGGACTAGCGATCCGCAAAAAGCTCGCATCCGCGTGTACTGGGCAGACGCGCAGCAAGGGATGTACGGCGAGGCGCGGCCGATTGTTTTCGAAGGTAAGCCTGGAGCGGAGGTGTATGTTCGTCCTGCTCCTTTGCCATCTGACGGGGATCGGCTGTTGCGGGACGCCATCGTGTACTTGACCTGCGTCCACGAAACGGGTCACGCCCTCGAGCTGCCCCACACGGCGGACTTCGCGGACAT
>JBBSHP010001099.1:0-1999 GCA_038232555.1 Bryobacterales bacterium | reverse complement strand
CGTCCTGTTTGCCACCGCCAATAGAGTGCTTGGATGGGAAGTCACTATTCTGGGCTTACCCGTAGTCTTCCTGATATACAGGTCATACCGCCTGTACTTGGGCCGCCTCGAAGACCAAACCAAGCACGCTGAGCATCAAAAGCACCATGCGGAAGACATGGCTTCCTTGCATTTGCGTACCATCGAAGCCTTGGCTATCGCGATCGAAGCCAAAGATACTACTACCCACGATCATTTAGCCCGCGTTCAGGTGTATGCGGTCGAAATCGGAAAAGAAATGGGGCTGGTTGGAGCCGAACTGGAAGCATTGCGGGCCGCGGCCCTGCTGCACGATATAGGAAAATTAGCCGTTCCGGAGCTATCATCTCCAAACCCGGGAAACTCACGGTAGAGGAGTTCGAGAAAATGAAGATTCACCCGGTAGTCGGTGCCGAGATCCTGGAACGGGTTCAGTTCCCCTACCCCGTCGCGCCGATCGTCCGGGCTCACCATGAGAAGTGGAATGGCAAAGGCTACCCGTATGGACTCAAACAAGAGGAGATTCCTCTAGGAGCCCGCATTCTGGCCGCGGTGGATTGTCTCGATGCACTCGCGACTGACCGGCAATATCGCCGGGCCTTGCCCCTGGATGAAGCGATGGAGGTTGTAGCGGGTGAATCGGGTAAGTCCTATGAACCTGCGGTGGTAGACATACTGCAGCGGCGCTATCGCGAGCTCGAGAGCTTGGCCACCAGCCCTGGAGTGGAACACAAAATGAAACTCTCCACCGACCTCAAAATTGAGAATGGAAAAGCTCCCGCCGCCGGTTTTGAGTTGAGCGATTCTGGCCTTCATCCGAACCGCGTCGGTGTGCATCCGGCCGACTTTCTGCAATCCATTGCGGCGGCGCGGTTTGAAGTACAGGCACTCTTTGAAATGGCTCAGGACCTGGGAAACTCGCTCAGTTTGAACGAGACTCTCTCGGTATTGGCCGTGAAACTGAAACGCATCATCCCGCACGACGCCGTGGCCGTTTACGTGCAGCGCGACCGGAAGTTGATCCCGGAATATGTAAGTGGCGATGACTTCCGGTTGTTCTCCTCCCTGGAGATACCGGTCCGGCAGGGTCTGTCCGGCTGGGTTGCCGAGAACCGTAAGACAATTGTCAACGGCAATCCCTCCGTGGAGCCTGGCTACCTGAACGACCCAGCTAAGTTCAGCACGCTGCGCTCCGCTCTGTCCGTTCCTCTAGAGGGCCTGACGGAGGTTGTCGGAGTCCTGACGCTGTATCACGCCGAAAAGGACGCCTTGACCAAAGATCACCTTCGCATCCTCATGGCGATCACATCCAAATTGTCTCTTTCCGTCGAGAATGCCCTCAAGTATCAACAGGCGAACTCTTCGGCCACGACGGACTACTTGACTGGATTGCCGAATGCCCGGTCCCTGTTTCTGCACCTGGACGCTGAGATAGCACGGCGCAAACGGGCGGACCAATCCCTCAGCGTCTTAGTTTGCGACCTGGATGGATTTAAGCAGGTAAACGACCGCTTGGGACATTTGGAAGGGAATAAGGCCCTGCAGAAGGTCGCTGCCGGGCTGAGGGATTCCTGTCGCGAATATGATTACGTGGCACGCATGGGCGGCGACGAATTCGTAGTGATTTTACCCGGGCTCAGCCCCGCGGATCTAAACGCGAAAGTTGAGGAGCTCAGCCGTGTTGTTTCCGCCGCCGGGCGGGAGTTGTGGGGTGAGACGAGGCTTGGATTGAGCATCGGAGCCGCGTTCTATGAACAGGACGGCATCAATGCGGAACAGTTACTCGCAGAGGCGGACCGTCGCATGTACATACACAAAGCATCACGGCGACGAATGGTTGAACCTTTAAACGGCAGTAGACCTCGAAGCTTGAACACAGAAGTGGTTACCATTGTTCAACATGAGCGAAATAGAAGCGGTCGTGCGGACTCACCCGGAGGGTGAAGGACAACCAGCGGCGAATCCCCAGCCAGAACCCCTG
>JBBSHP010001098.1:0-2003 GCA_038232555.1 Bryobacterales bacterium | reverse complement strand
CCTTCCCGCAGTTTACTGGGTCCTCCGGAAACGATCCGCCGGTCGGGAACTCCGTCTACCATGGCGCTGCAACTCCGGGTGGAAAAGCGCTTCTCCAAAGGATTACAACTGCTGGGTACCTACGTTTGGTCCAAGTCCCTGGATGATTCGTCGGTGTCTTGCAATTGCACCAGATTTCTCGGCGGCGGAACCAGCTTACAGGATCCCAATCGCAGGGACCTGGAGCGTGCGGTCTCGGCCTACGACACTGCGCATGTGGTCCAGTTCTCGTACGTGTACCAGTTCCCCTTCGGTAAGGGTCAGAAGTGGGGCAGTGGTTGGAACGGGTTCGTGGATTCAGTGCTGGGCGGGTGGCAAACCAATGGTTTGTGGCGGTTCGACGATGGCCTGCCCCTTTCTCTCTCCGTGAGCACGTCGCAGGCTCTGCCGACCTACGGAAGCCAGCGGCCGAATCTGCTGCGAACCCTGACCCGGAACGACGGCGCCAACTGGCTGGACCAGTACTTCTCGGATCCACAAGCCGCGGTGACGCCGCCGCCGTTCACCCTGGGCAACGCTCCGCGCAATTTCAACACGGTGCGGATTCCGGGCACGGCGACTACGGCGCTCTCGCTTTTCAAGCAGTTCCATCTGACGGCGCTGCGCGAGGGATCGAAGCTGGAGTTCCGCGCCGAGGCTTTCAACGCCCTGAATCATCCGCAGTTCGGCGGGCCGAACACGACCGTTGGTGCCGCTGCCTTTGGCCGGGTGACCTCGCAAGCGAACTCGCCGAGACAGGTGCAGTTGGGACTGAAGCTATACTTCTAGGCCCGAGCGCTGTTTTGGATCGCACTGTTGGTGCGGCTGTGAGACATATGGTTCGGGCAGCCACCTCAGCTGATTGCCCCGGTCGCGGTAGTGTTGCGCCACAGTCATCACTTCGTCCATCAACGACGTCACCAACACCACGTACTCATATTGCACGCCCTTGTAGTTGACCTCCGGCAGATCCAACGTCATCTGTTTGGCAGCCTTGCGCCCGGTCTTCTTCTTGCCGACAGTTTCCGTTTCCGCTGCCGGTTTGTTCGGCAGCGGTCTCCGCAACACCACCACCCGCCGCGCCTTGCTCCAACCGCTCAACCGTAGCTCGTCGATCCTGCCTTCCCATTTCTGCCCCGCCTCCACCCAGTCCTCTTGGTTGAAGATCTGTCCGATCAGCTTCTTCACATTGGCGCTCTGCTTAAGTTTGAACAGATACCGGATGTTTCGCGCTTCGGCCCCGCCATAGCATTCTCCGCTCCCCAATGGCAGTCCCCGCGCAAAAATACCGGCCGGTTCTTCTCTGCCAGACCGTCGAGGAACGCCCACAGGCCCGGTTGCGCAAACGACGGAGCCGTCTGATTTCCCGCTTGGACTTCCATATCCATCACCATCCGGATATTGGCGGCGAAGTAGCTGTGGTAGGCGTGCGAGGGGCGACCGGGCTTGGTCGGGTTGTAACCAGCCTTGGCGTCTTCCTGGCGGCCGTATAACTGTTTGACAGTCGTGTCCACATCTAACACCCAGGGCTCTTCCAGCAATGGCTCATAGATGGCTTTCAAACTACGCTTCAGCCACTCTTCGCTTTCTGCCTCATCTATGGCGATCAGCCCACGCCGCACCGAGTCCTCGCTCATTACGGTTTTCATTTCCAGTAGCGCTGGGTTAATGCCATCGTTCCGGATCGAGTTCATATGGGCATAGCGCCAATGGCCCGCCAAGACCGATAAAAGAATAGTTCCCAGCACGTCCCGCTTCTGGGGAGCGTTCGAGCTGGTGTAGGTCAGTGGGCACTCCTCCACCCACTTGTCGAACAGTCCGGTTTCCTCCGCCAGTTTCTGCAATTCCACCTTCCAAAGCCGTAGGCGGGGGCCATTGCTTCCGCCCGCATCGGCGGTGATCAGCAGACGCTTGGCGTGCGGGTACGCTGGTGCCCCCATGGTGCGCCACCAGCGGCGAATCGTCTCCACGGCAAATTGCGCGGT
>JBBSHP010001097.1:0-2005 GCA_038232555.1 Bryobacterales bacterium | reverse complement strand
GCTGAAAACGAGGTGAACGTGAGAGAGGATCTCAAAACCGAGCAGATCGGGGAAATCGAAATACACTTCGTGAAGACGATGGAGGAGCTGGTAACGCTAGCTCTCATTTGATTGAGTGGCGCGGGCACTCGTGCCTGCCGTGTCCCCACTCTTCCGAAAATGAGTCGTTCCACTCAGGCAGCCTTGGGCTCGACGGTAACCTTAAGTCCCAAGCGTTCGAGTTGCCGAATGTGATAGATCTGCGCCTTGTTGCCTTGAATCTTGGCGAAATGACCTGCGCCGAGATCCTGATAGCTTTGTTTATTACGAAGCATGTGGTAAGCGGCGGTCAGGATACTGTGAGCAACGGCAATCAGCGCTTTCTTCTTGCCGATGCGGGGCGCCAATCGATGGTATTGCGCCGATAAATAAGTGTTCTTGGTATGCGACGCGGCCCAAGCCATTTGCACCAGCATGGCTTTCAGCCACGGGCTGCCTTTGCGTGTCTTGCCGCTCAACCGCTTGCCCGCGCTTTCGTGATTGCCGGGACAGATGCCGGCCCAACTGGCCAAATGCTCCGCGGATGGGAACTGCTCCATATTGGCTCCGATCTCGGCCACCAAACTCCAAGCCGCAACCCGTTCCACGCCCGGGATAGTTACCAGCAGCGCAACTGATTCGTCAAAAGGGGATATGTGTTCCTCGATGCGCTGCTCAAACCGGGCGATCGTGCGGTCCAGATATTCCACCTGCTCCAGGTATTCTTTCAGCAGGAACCGATGATGGCCGGTCACCTTTCCCTCGAGCGCGAGTTGCAGATCCTCCAGTTTGTTGCGCAGCCTTCCGCGCGCCAGTTCGGCCAACTCGCCAGCATCCCCATGGCCAGCGATAATGTGTTTCAGCATATCCCTTCCCGATACGCCGAGGACATCGGTAGCCACACTGGCCAGCTTGATATTGGCATCTTCCAGGACCTTCTGAATGCGATTGGCGATATCCGCCTTCTGCCGCGCCAGTGTGCTACGCGTACGGCACAAATCGCGCAATTCCCGAATCGGGGCGGGAGGCACAAAACTGGGCTGTAGCAGGCCATGCCGCAAGCACTTGGCGATCCAGGCGCAGTCGATCTTGTCCGTCTTGCGCCCGGGCACATTCTTGATATGCGCCGCATTCACCAGCAGAACCGTATACGCATAGCCCTCCAGAATGTTCCACACCGGTTTCCAGTAAACCCCGGTCGCTTCCATGGCCACGTGAGTCACCCCGCATTGCTGGAGCCAATCCGCTAATTCCAGCAAGTCGCGCGTCATCGTTCCGAATTCGCGGATCTCTTTCGCGGGTTCGCCAGCCACCCCCGGCCTCAATACACAGGCTACGACACACTTCTTATGCACATCGATGCCGCAGCAGTTCGAATAGAGAATGTCCATCTTCTAGTCTCCTTTCGCAGCCAGTAGCGGGACGTCTCCAGGAAACATTCTCTTCCGCGTGCTCGCTGCCCCCCGGCAGCTACCAGAGCGACAATTCGTGGTGCGACGAGATGTCCGGGTCCATACTCCCTCGCGGGCTTGAACAGCCTCAATGTGTGATCGACCTCGCCGCGGCCCGGCTGCTTGCTCCAGGGTACCTGCTCGATCCCCGATTTTCATCATTCGCTGGCGCCGCACAAGCGGCATGAGTTACTCCCTCGTCGCCACCGCGTTGACGTTCGTTCTCGGACTGCTCCCCGCCCGCGCCATGAGCCGTTATCGCGGCAAGGGCAAGGAAGTGATCGGCGGCGTTCTTACCCTCCCCTTCGTGTTGCCTCCGACGGTCATCGGCTTTTTTCTGCTCCTGCTCTTCGGCAGAAACAGCGCCTTGGGGCAACTCCTGCAGCGCATCGGCCTGACCTCCTTGCGCATGGTCGCTCGCAAGATTTCTTCACCGTGGCCGGTGCGAGCATCACATTTCTTACGCATAGCTGGAACGATTTGCGTTCGTACCGCAAGCAGCGCCTCCCCCACCGCCCAAAAGGGGGCCTATCTCG
>JBBSHP010001096.1:0-2005 GCA_038232555.1 Bryobacterales bacterium | reverse complement strand
GATGATCACCAGCGCCGCGCCGGATGATCGTCATCTCGGATAGCTCCCCGCTGAACTATCTGGTTTTGATTGGACAGGTGGATTTGCTTGCGAGGCTCTACGGCCAAGTTCTCATCCCACCGGCGGTCCACGCGGAACTTCAAAGACAAAGCACCCCGACTGTTGTTCGGCAGTGGATTGCGCAAGCACCCCATTGGCTGAAAATCCAGAAAAGTAGCTTACCAGCCGACGCCACTTTGGAGCGTTTGGGCCAGGGCGAAAGAGAGGCGATCGCCTTGGCCGAAGAGCTTAACGCGGATGCGATATTGATCGATGAGCGGGATGGTCGCCGCCTCGCCGAGGGGCGCCATTTGACCGTCATCGGAATGCTCCAGATTCTTGACACCGCGGCTGAGCAAGGAATCATCGACTTCCCTACGATCCTGACGGAATTGCAGAAAACGAATTTCCGCGTATCCGCCCGACTTGTGAGCCTGTTCTTAGCCCGCGACGCCGCCCGGAAGCAAAAATAGCCGCGAGCCCAACTGCTCTGTCGAGCCTGTTCAAACCTCCGGCAACGTGGACCCATCTCTAAGGTCAATTGCGGAGGCCGGAATGTGACCCTAGAGAACCCTCCCAGCGCTGAAGTTCTCCCTCTCGTGATATCCAGGATCGTATTGTTAAAACGACCCTATTTACACTACAGAGGAGTGGCTGCCTGACCAGGATTGGCATATTGGCCTTGTTTTTGCGGGCAGAGAATGATAAAAGATAGTCAGCAATGAACGTGAAGCTTACGCCGCATAGTGAAGACCTTCTCCGCGAGTATTTAGCCCGCGGTAGCTATCGTACGCCCGAAGAGGTGATTGACCGAGCGCTTGAACACCTAGCCCAAAAAGCTCCTGTCGCGGCGCCCCAGCCCTCGCCCGAACCTCGCACTAGCATTCTTGAATTGCAAGGGTTGGGCAAAACGATTTGGCAAGGGATAGACGCACAAGAGTACGTGGACGGCGAACGCACCTAATCGCATGGGTAGATGCTCTTGACGGCACCGTTGCTTGGCCCAGAGTAAACTGGGCCGACACGGAGAATGCGAGTTGCCGCCATAGCCGTCCTCTTTGTTACGCTAACGCCGCCGTTGCATGGCCGGTCGTTACTCCACGCACCATTCCAGGCTGCTCGCCATCGCTTTCGAAATCATTTCCGCGGCGGATGATTGCTGGTTGATTGCTTTCACATCTAACAATGAATTTCGGCCTGTTTCAGATTGCCGATAATGGTAAAGGGTGGTAAGTATCGAAGGCCCGAGGAGGAACTATCATGACAATCGTGGTAAATTTGCCAGAAGACATCGCGAAGGAACTGTCAACAAGTCAGAGGGAGCTCTCCCGGACTGCGCTGGAATCGCTCGCATTGGAAGGATATCGCGCCGGGCACCTCTCCGAAGAGCAAGTTCGAAGGATGTTGGGCTTCGATTCTCTCTTTGGGTGCACGCCTTTTTGAAGCAGCACAAAACTTATCTCAACTATACGGAGGCCGATCTTGAACACGACCTCACCCTGGCTCGCGATTTATAGGCGTGCTGGTTGGCTCTGACAGCTGCCCTCTCAACTATCTGATCCTCATCGACGTCGTTCAGGTCCTCCCCGAGTTCTTCTTTGAAGTGGGCATTCCCGACGCGGTCTATCGAGAGTTGCAGAATCCGAGCACTCCATCCAAAGTGGCTGCCTGGATGGGTCAGCGCCCGGCTTGGCTTCGGATTCTGAATCCGGTGACCTCCATCGAGGGTGAGGGGCTGGAAAGGCTTGGACCGGAGAACGCCAGGCCATTGCTCTGTGTCTGCAACACCGCCCAGACACCCTTCTTCTCATCGATGAAGAAAAAGGGCGCCGCGAAGCTGATCGCCGTCAGATCCGAGTCATGGGCATCCTAGTACTACTGTGTTATAAATAACTGATTGGATCGAGGATACTGCCCGGCGGGCGTACGCTGGAGATGAATGGGGGTTGTCCAAGCGAAGATTCAG
>JBBSHP010001095.1:0-2005 GCA_038232555.1 Bryobacterales bacterium | reverse complement strand
TTGCCGACAACTCGGTGAGCGTTCGAGTGGGCGAAAGCTGCAATCGCATCACCGCTTCCGCAACCGCATTGCGATGCTTGGGGCCGAACTTCAAGCCATTTAGTTCGCAAAGAACTTCGATCCATCCCACGGCCCACTGCACATCCGATTCACCGTCGATGTCCTTCAATGGGCAAAACCCGAGATCCGTCTTCGGACCGGCCAGGTCGTAAAACGCACCGCCCGCAGCCGAGCGTCAAAGCTGAGCGCCTCGGACCGTCCTTATCCCGGTGGAACTTCGCCTTCCGCCGCCTCACAAGCCGGATTCGTGAAGCTCGAAATTCAACAGGGAAGCCCCATACCGCTCGTCTTTGAGTTCCGTGCCCGCCGCCAGAAAGTATGCGCGCCAAAACGCTTCGACCTGCCGGATTTTTCGGCGTTCCAGTTTCTTGTCGGCTGTCGCGCCGGCGACATATACGGTGACGCCGCGCAGGTCAGCGACCCTCCCGGCGGCCTTTTCTCTTTGAAGGATCTGTTGAATGACGGCAGGAGAGAGGTTCATCCTGTCGAACCGGTATTGTCCGTCATCTTCGAGCATGTCACTGAAAATCACCAGGATGCGGCGGGACGCAGCCCTCGCCATTTCGCCGCGCAAGACTTTTTGCGCAAGCAGCATCGCGTCCAAGATCGTCGTTCGCGGCGTCGTCTGGGTAGTGATCCACTGCTCCACCTTCGCCCGCAACGTAGCTTTTTGCTTGCTGAGTTGCTTCGGATAGTCGTCTTCATTCGAGGCGAAGGCACTGTACGGCGGAAACTCAGCCTTAACCGGAATTCGCGCAGTCGCGAGGCTGGATTCCGTGATGGCATCGGCCCACAGGGTATCGCCGCCCTGCATCTGATCCAGTATCCTGGTGAAGTCCGATGCATATGCGGATCTCTCACCAGCCGTAGTCCCCGAAACATCAATAGCGCTGAAAATGAACACCGAGTTGGCGTTGGTTCTCTGGGCTCCGGGAATCTGGCAGCCCGCCAACAATAGCATGACAGTCACCACCGCCGTCACGGCCCCTAATGTCTGTGTCTTAGCACAAGCGTCCATTTTTATTCATTCTCCAATGTTTCTTGAGCATTCGCCCTCAGTCGATTAACGAGCCACACTTTGTTCCAGTTCAGCCATAAGCGGGTCGGCTGCCACCCTACTTTGCGCCCGATCGGGCCCACCCACAGGCGCCGCGTCGAGTTTCCCCCACTCAAGTTCCGTGAGCTCCCGCGGTACCTCTACGGTCGGCATGTCGCAGTACGAGGCTGGATACACATTAGGGTGTTGGTCGCCATCCTGCCGGACCTCCAGATTCTTTCTCCAGTACACTCCGGCAAGCCTGGTCACCTCCTCTGCTGTTGCCAGCGCCTCTGCCTTGCGTAACTCAAAGCGCTTTTCGCGTCGTGCCTTAATGTCACCCAGCGCCTTCTCCGCGACGTCAAAAGCCGCGTGCATACGCTGGCGAATGCGTGCCGTCTTTGCCACATCGCCCCCGAAAGCTTCGTAATGGTGGTAGGCTGCGACGGTTGCGACAGCAAACAACAAGGCATTCATTACGAGGAATACGGCACCTATGATCGCAGGACTCCATTGTTGGTCGCCGCCAGCGCTGTGCTGCATATAGGCGGCTCGCATGTAGCCGACCCCGGCAACCAATCCCAGCGTCAATATTGGGAGCACTATCGCAAAGGCGGTCTCCGCGCTCGTTCGGTTCATCTTGCGCAGCAAATGGCCTAGGCTAGACTAGCAGCCCGTGGTAATAGTGAGATCGCAGTTCAAAACATGTGACCTTGGAAATGTTCTGAGCGTCTATATGACATGGCGATGGGAACCCGGCGGAAACGGGAGCGGCAGCAGGACCTGTGGATCGCGACCAGCGATGTGGTCGAGACCCCAGGGAAGGCTTTCTACGACTGGCTGAATCAGATCCTCGAAGAGCACAAGTTCGATGCCAAGGTGGAGCGACTGTGCCATAAGTTTTACAGG
>JBBSHP010001094.1:0-2006 GCA_038232555.1 Bryobacterales bacterium | reverse complement strand
TCGTTCCGGCAGGTTGAAACAGGTTTGGCGCGCCGGTACACGGGAATGGGACTCGGGCTGGCCGTAACGCGGAAGCTGATCACTCTGTTGAAGGGCGAGGTTGCTGTGAAGAGCCAGTTGGGGGAGGGGACTCAGTTCTGGATCGGCATACCCCTCAAAACCGCTCGGGAACAAGCTCCGGTACCGCAAATTTCAGCCCTCCTGACGATTATTAAGATACTGATCGTGGAGGACAATCGGGTAGCGCAGACGGTGGCGCTGCACGTCTTGAAACGGCGGCCGTATCATGTGGAGACTGTCAGCACCGGCGTAGCCGCCGTGCATGCGGCGAGGCAAGCCGAGTTCAGTCTGATTTTGATGGACCTGCAGATGCCCGATATGGACGGTTTGGAAACAGCACTCCAGATTCGCCAATTGCCCGGGTACGCCAACGTTCCCATTGTCGCTCTCACCGCCAATTACTCGCAGGAGTATCGCGATATGTGTTTCGATCAGAACCTTCAGGGGTTTCTCGCCAAGCCTGTGGAATCGAGCGAACTCCTCGACACCGTTGAAAAGCTACTGGTGGCTTCGAAAGACTTGGCTGGACGCTCGCCTGGGATCTCCAGGAGCGCTGTATGATCTGGGTGCCCGATGATACAGTAGAGGCAGGCAAACCGAGCAAGCGTAGCTGGAAACTGCGTAGATCGACGCTAGTTTCTTCCTTTTGCGCGGATCATAGACAACCACAACGCGACATGCTGGACAGGCGGACTGAGACCCGAATGTTGTGCGCCGATCTAGTCCATCTTGAGTGGAAGGATAAGGCAGGGCGGACTAAGAAGGTTCTCGCAAACCTGGAGGATATCTCGGGCCGGGGAGCGTGCCTGCAGATCGACATACCGCTTCCGCCCCAAACCGTAGTCAAGATCCCTCTCCCAAAAAGCGAGTTGATCGGTAAAGTACGCTACTGCATTTACCGTGAGATCGGCTACTTTCTGGGCATCGAGTTTGAGTCCGGGTTCCGCTGGACCGAGAGCGAATTTAAACCACAGCATCTGCTGGATCCACGCAGCTTGTCCAACCGGCCCCGAACCCGCCCCACCAAAAATCAGTTCCCGGGCCAACCTCAGTAACCCACCGCCGCCGAAATGGTCTATTAATCAGAGGTATGGCATTGATCAAATGGACGCACGCGCTCGGCTTAGCCGGGATTCTGATTTTTGGCTCAATTTACCCGGCTCCGGCCTTCGCACAGCAGGCCGCGGGAGCTCCAGCGCGTCCCAACGTCACCGCCGAACAGCTCACGCGCGAGCAGATGGAGCAGTTCCTGGCTACTGCCCGGATCGTGGCTGACGGACCTACCGGGAAGGGAATCACCAAGACCAGACGGTTAACGTTGTCCGATGGACGGTATGTTCACTATGCCCATCTGCAGGATATAGACATCTACAAGGCCGAATACAAAACAAAAGAGGGCATCGAGAAGAATTTTCGAGACTCTTACAAGTACAACGTCGCGGCCTATCGCGTCGACAAGCTGATGGATTTGGGAATCGTTCCGGTGTGCGTGCCACGGAAGATCGATGGGAAGGAGGCTGCGATCGACTGGTGGGTAGACAGCGTTCAGTTCGACGAGGAAGGCAGGCGTGAGAAAAAGGTGGAGCCTCCCGATCCGAACTTCTGGACCAGGCAGTTGAACACCGTTCGCGACTTCGACCAGTTGATCTATAACGAAGATCGAAATCAGGGCAACCTGCTCATCGACGAAAATTGGAAGCTGTGGGCCATCGATCACTCCAGATCGTTCCGAAATAACACCACGGTTCGCGATCCGAAGGTATTGCGCCGGGTCTCCAACAAGATGCTACTTTCCTTGAAGAACTTGAACGCCCAAGTGTTGCGGGATAACCTTCTGCCCTACATCACCGAGGAAAACATTCAAGGCATGCTGGCCCGCCGGGATTTCATGGTGAATTTCTTTGAATCGGAAATATCTTCTAAAGGCCAGGACGCGGTCTTAACAG
>JBBSHP010001093.1:0-2006 GCA_038232555.1 Bryobacterales bacterium | reverse complement strand
AACGGGCAGAGTCCGGTCCTGGTGCATGATGGTTCAGTGTAACGCAGGAGCGGTTTGGGGCGACCTGTTCGGGAGGGTGATGCTGCCCTCGACGAGGCGGCGCGCGGCGGCTAGTTTTTCTACATTCCGGAGCGCGCGCACTAACTCAAGAGGTGAGTGGATCCGAAATGTTTTTCCCGATTGGCTGCGGGTCAGGTGGAAGAAAATATCGGGGAACTCGGATCCTCTCCGCCAGAAGGGCTTGAACTCGAAGTACACAAACAGGGGCCGGACGGCTTCAGCACTGGCCGGAAAAACCCGGAGTTTCTCATTTTGGCGGGCGGTGGGGCCCCAGGAAGAGTACCACCTCGGGGGGTTGCTCCGCCTCCAATTCTTCATGCACCAAGCCTGTGAGTAGATCCAGATGGCCTGATCGCTGTTGCAAGGTTTGGTAGGACACGGTGCCTAATTGCAGGCTGTGCATGGCCGGAACCAGCTTGCTCCATCCGCTGGCATCAAAGCGCTCCTGGCGGAACAGTTCCAACTGCTGATCCAGATTGAATGCGACAAGTTTGACCTGAGTGAACGAGGTCTGCCGAAGCACGGCTAGCAGCGAGCTGAGCAACATGGCACGATCGTAGGCATGCATTTGATTGCTCGAAAAGTACAGGGGCGCCACATGCATAAGAACTGTGAGACGACGCGGTGGACCATCATCCTGGAGAGCACCATCCCAGGGGTCTAACACCGCTGGTTGAACGGAGCCCGGTGCCTGGGCGGGCTTAATCTGCTGGCCACCACCCGGAGACTTCACGTCGATATTCCACTGCTTGCGGCAGACGCGCGTGGCTTGGTCCACCACGATCAAGTCCATCGAATACTCTCCCTCACCGAAAAAGTAGGCCCCATCCACTTGAACTTTGTTCTTGGAAGAGCTGGGTATATCGTGCATTCGAAATGCCTGAGTGAAGAAAACAGGATCTCCTTCCGGATTCAAGGGAGTGATGCGGGTGAGAATGAAAAAGCTGTTATCCGAACCCTGGTAGTTCTTGAGAGGCCACGTGGCGAAATAGCCGGCCTGGAAACGGAAAGAGAAGTTGAGATCCGGTTTAAGCGGTGTTACCGTGCAGGGAATGCCGGGTTTGGCAAGCGGTTGATCGAAAAGGGAACGTACTTTCGGATGACGATTGGGATCAGTGGGCATCTGCGCCACGCACATACTTTGAAGGGCTAGCAAGCCCAGAACGGTAGCGCAAGTGGGGTGCGCGAGAGTTGGTACGGCAAACGAGAGCAACACGGAATCAGAAGAGCGGATCGCGTCCTTGACAGCGCTTGGTGGTGTGATTGCCTCCAATGTAACACCGGCCGGCCAAGATCTGAGTGTCCGTACGTTCTTATAAACTGGATCGAATAAGAGGTTTCGCCTGAAAATTTCGGCGTTCATTTGCTTCGTGATTACCGTGCAAGTGATGGCGGGCCAGGAAGCCAGGGCGACGCTGAGCGGGCGAGTAGTGGACGCTCAAGGGGCTCTGATTCCGAGCGCGGAAGTGGTCGTTCGATCGGGGGACACGCGGGTCGAAGCAGATTGACACGCAATTGGAGGTGGGCTCCACCAGTTCGCAGATAGAGGTCACGGCGGAGGCACCGCTGATCGACACACGGCCGCGACTTCCGGCGTCGTGATCACGCGACGTCAGATTGAGGATATGCCATCGATGTCCCGCGTTATTACGTTGCTCGCCATTCTCTCACCGGGGGTTGTGCAGCAGGATCAAAACCAGAATGTCGCCCACCTGTGGTCGCATGACACCGCCTCTCAAATCAGCGCGGAAAGGGGTGAAACCAACGGGGGGACGGGGGCGACAACGTCGAACGGGTTCTACGGTTTATCCTAAAAACGGCAGTTACCCAGTAGCATCAGCCAAGCGGCCTGTTGTTCCTAGGATCTTGCTTCCAAGGAAATAGCGGAACGCGGCGCTCAGAATCAGTTTCCAGCAGTGGTCTTTAGTCAACTGCTCCGCAGTGTT
>JBBSHP010001092.1:0-2007 GCA_038232555.1 Bryobacterales bacterium | reverse complement strand
GATTCACGCGCAGTATTTCTTCCAGAAGAATGTGGCGGACGCCAAGTTCCCGGAGTGGGTCCGCACTGAGCCGATCGCATCGGAGAGCCAGAGCCACATCATCAATTACGTCATTGCCAACGACAAGCCGACGCTTCTTTATCTGGCAAACCTCGGCTGCATTGATCAGAATCCCTGGATGAGCCGCGTTGGGTCGCTCGACCATCCGGACTTCGTCCTAATCGATCTCGATCCTTATGAATGCAGCTACGACCGGATTGTCGAGGCCGCGCTCCTCACCCGTAAGGCGCTCGATCAGATTGGACTCGAAGGTTATCCCAAGACCACGGGCGGCGACGGCATGCACATCTATGTTCCGCTTGAGCCAATCTATACGTATGATCAAGTGCGCTCATTCGCCGAGGTACTTTGGCATCTTGTTATTTCCAGACAGCCGGATCTGTTCACAACACCCCGCTCCGTAGCCCAGCGCAAAAAAGACCGGGTCTATTTCGATTACCTTCAAATCGGCAAGAGCAAAACCATCGCCGCCCCTTACGTATTGCGTTCACACGACGGTGCTCCGGTTGCCACACCTCTGGCCTGGAAGGAAGTCAAGAAGGGCTTGACTCCCGATAAGTTCACCATTCGAAATGCCGTTGCCCGCTTCAATAAACTCGGGGACGTTTTCAGCGGGGTGCTCGCGAATAAACAGAGGCTGGAGGAGCCGATCCAGCGCTTAAGTCAACTGCTAACACCCAAATGACTAACCGGCTGCGCTACTGTTATTCGAGACTCGATGGGGGCGTGCCGCCTATAGCGCTTCACGATCGCGACTCCGCTGAATATAATGAGCATCGCCACAAACTCGCGCCACCCCACGGGTTCGCGATAGATCAGCCAGCCCAGGAATACTGCCACCACCGGGTTGACGTAGTTGTAGAGGCTCACAACCGAGACCGGCAACTGATCGAGTGCGTACACGTAGGCGCTGTAGCCGACCACCGATCCGAACACGATCAGGTAAGCCAGCGCGGAAATGCCGCGACCGGTCCAGCGGATCGGCTCGGATTTCACGAGCAAAGCAGGCGCCAGGTACACCAGTCCGGTAGCGAGTTGTTGTACCGCGCCGCTCACCACGGGATGGGCTCGCGTCTCATAACGGCGCTGCGATATAGAGCCGAAAGACCAGGCGAAGCAGCCCACTTGCAACATCAGGAATGCTTGCAGGACGGGGCCTGTCAGTCCATGGGCCGAAACTCCCGGCAGCACCAGCAACACAGTTCCCGTGAGCCCCACCAGCATTCCGAGCACTGTAGGGAAGTGGAGCTTTTCACCGCCCGGAACCAGTGCCTCGATTCCAACCATCCAAAAGGGCGAGGTGGTGATGAACATGGCGGCCAAGCCGCTCGGGACTAGCAGTTCAGCAAAGGCGAGGCATCCATTTCCAATCCCAAGGATGATGACCCCGAACAAAGCAGTGAAGAAGAGTTCCCGTCCGGAGGGCACATGAGCCTTCCTCAAGAAAGCGGCGCCCAGGAGGATCGCGCCGGAGATGATGTATCGGATGCAGACTAGCTGGAAAGGCGAGAACGACTCCAGCGCCATGCGAATTCCCAGGTAGGTCGTGCCCCAGAAGAAACACACTGCAGCCAGCGCCAGATAGGCGCGGAAATGGGAGTGGCTCCGCAACGTTCAGGGTAACATTGGGTATTGATAATCACCCTTACGATCAATCCCGCGATTGACCGGAATGTCCAGGTGGACCACCTTGTGTTCGAGGATCGCGCCTACATTCTTTCGCGTAGCGATTCGCCCGGAGGCCGGGGTATCATCGCCTCGCGAGTGCTCTCTTCTTTTGGCCTGAAGACGCTCGCCATACTGACCTCGGGCGGCGCGCATGGCGAGCATTTCGAGAAGCTTCTTGCCAAGTCTGGTTTCCCGGTTGAAGTGGTCCGGATCAATGCGGATATCCGAACCAACTTTACCATCATGGACAAGCACGGCTTAACCATTAAACTGAATGAG
>JBBSHP010001091.1:0-2008 GCA_038232555.1 Bryobacterales bacterium | reverse complement strand
AGACGCCCGGGCCAGCGGGACGGGGTTGAATTCGTCGATCAATCTCCAGCGCAGCTGATCGCACGACTGCGCACGAGCCCGGGCAAAGACATCTGGTTGATGGGAGGCGGCGAACTGGCTCGCGAGTTCTTGCGGGCAGACCTGGTTGATGCGCTTTATTTAGGTATCGTGCCCACTCTTCTGGGGGAAGGAATCCCGCTCTTTCCAAGCGGATTTCCGCAGCGCGATTTCAAACTCGTCGAGAACCAATCGTTCTCAAAGGGGTTGATCGCGCTAAAGTATCAGCGGGCGCGCCGGCGGCCTAAGACTGGCGTCCGCGCCGAACCCAATAAACTTTGAGTTCGCGTTCGCCCACGATTTTCCAATTGCCGCCGACATTGCGCAGGCTGAGCTGGGCTCGCTCGGAACCCGAGAACGGATTTCGATCGCCGAAGGACCATTGTTTATCAAAGAGAAGCACGGCTTGGTCGGGTCCTAGCTGCGTGAACTGCAGATTGTCGAGCCCGAGACGGCGAACGGTACCGATGGTCTGGAATTGGCGTTGTTTTTCCCGCCTCATATCATTGCGGGAGAGTTGACGCTTATTGTAGTAAGTGTCTACGATCGGAGCATAACAATCCAGGTTGGCCTGTAGGTCGTGGTTCCTGGTGGAGGTCAGCCACGTATCAAGCAGAGTTTTGATGTTCCCCGGCAGACCGGAACTGCTGGGTGTATCCGGAGTAGAAATTCGCCCGGTACCCCTGGCCGGAGCCGGCGTTTCCGGGGCAGGCTGTGCCGCTCGATCGGCTTCCGAAACCACGATGGGAACAGGGGCCTGGGAAACCAGGGGAACATCGCTCCCCCCGTGGCGAATAATGGAGTTAGCAGAAACTAGCACCGCCAAGAGCAGCACCGAGGCTAGCACGGCCAGCAAAGCTTTGACCCTGGATGGCTGGTCCGGGAGCTTGCGAAAAAAGCGCAAGACGCGATCCTTCGTTGCTGCGGGGGCGATGCCTATGCGGAGGGGGCGTCCGACAGAGTTGTGCGCCCGGGATGGGTGCAAGCGCGACCGGATCTGTTCGAGGGTGATGCGAGTCTCGGGATTCGGATCCAGGCAATCGCGGGTAATTGAATCGAAAGGGGCGGGCAACTCCGACTGACGAAGCTGGCGACCTCTGGGGGTGGCGGTTGCTGCTCCATCCGGAACAGGCAGGGGCGCCAATATTCGCCGGAGAAGTACTCCCAAGGACCAGACGTCCCAAGCGGGCGTGACCACTCCTTCATAAACCTCGGGCGGGAGGTCCGGCCGGCGGGCCAGAGCGGCGCGGAGATCTTTGCTATTTGCGCCGCCGGCGGTCCCCGTGGAAATCATACGAAGCTGGCTGAAGTCGCCGAGTTTCCAACTGGCTGCGGTGCGCCAGATGGCTTCCGGGCGTAAGTTGCAGAACACCAGATTCTCGGAATGAAGATAGGCCAACCCGGAAAGGAGCTGTTCGATCAACTCTATGGCATCATCGGCGGGGAGGGGGCGTTGTGCAATAAAGTCCAAGAGAGTATGATCCACTGGTTCCGCGATGGCGTACACGAGTCCACGGTCTTCGAGAATGCCAGCGGCGGAGATGCCGGCCAGATTCGGATTCCGGAAGTAGCTGGCTTCCAGAAACCGGTTAACTACGTTTCCGGGCGGCTCCTGCGGAGAAACTACCTCAACGGTGGCTTCCGGCTGCAGCGATTCGGAGGTGGACTGAGCTCTGAACAGAGCGAAATAAGGGGTCTCGAGGATGACCTTCTTCAGCGTAAACCCGCCGGGCAGAGCCCGGCCAGACAATTCTGTCCACGCGAAAGCGCTCATATCTGCATTGTAAACCGCATTTTAACGACCGCAGGCAGTTGAACTAAGCCGCAAGCGGCAGTTGTGAGGATCTCGTCTTCGCATTGTTGTGCGGCATGAGCCCGGCGTCCTTCTTGCGCCGGCCCATCGCGCTTCCTTTTGATCGCAAAATCTGATCTCGTCATCGGTAGGAGGTTT
>JBBSHP010001090.1:0-2013 GCA_038232555.1 Bryobacterales bacterium | reverse complement strand
TAGAGTGTAGACGAGAAGCTAGTGGCAGAATTTGTCGTTGCGCTTGCGCCACCTGATAGCCAGGCGCTTTACCGGCCACCGTGATCTTAGGCGGCGGGCGGCGGCGGCGCCCACCACACACCGCCAGCGGCATGAATAGGAACATCAGCCATTATTCGCAATACAGCTTTGTAAGACTCTAGCGCCTAACGGTTGAGTTGACCGAGGCAGCGCGCATCTTCAATCAGCGCCTCGGGTTCGCGCTCGAAAAGATCAAAGTGCGGGTCGCTTCAGGATTTCAGCCAAGGCTAGCAATCGGGCTGAGTCTGCTTCGCTCTTCGTCAGAAGTGCGCTCTTCTCCAAGAGGGGCGCGAGGCTTTTGAGTTCTCCGAGCTCTCTTTGATTCAAGTGTGAACTCTCTGCTTTTTGAATCGCCTGCCGCAGGGTTGCGATTCGCTCAGAAGGCAGAGCTTGCGAACGCTCCAGTTGATCGAGGTACGCCTTCGCTACAACTAACTGTCGGGGCCACTCAATTTTCTGCTGGTTCTGCACATTCAATTCAGCCACCCGAATCGCTTTCGCGGCGTCAATCTCGTTCTGAGTAAGATGCTGCGTCGGCGTCAGCTCAAAAGTGTCCAGGCCGCGCGCGATCTCTGAGGCGTAGATGTGGCCGTTGTACCAGTAAGCCGACCAGTCGCCGCCGAGCACAAGCGTCTTTGGATCAATCGGCCCCCGATCGAAATAGGCAATCTCAACCGGATGGCCCGCGTCAGTGAAGTCCATAATGGAGATGCCGCCCTGATACCAAGCTTGTACCTCGATGTCCCGACCGGGAACCGGAATAAGCGAGCCGTTGTGCGCCACACAGTTCTCGGTGTCGCCCTGCGCAGCCGGCAACTTGTAGTAGCTCGCGAAGCTCAGCTTGTTATCCGTTAAGCGGAAAACCGCATCGGCACCCCATTTGTTCGGATCGTGCGGGCGACAGCGCGCACCCAGCCCACCGCCCCACTCATCTGTAAACACGACTTTCTTTCCATCATTTGAAAACGAGGCCGAGTGCCAGTACGAATAGTTCGGATCGTTGACCGCGTCTACGCGCTTTGGATGGACTGGGTCTTTGATGTCCAGCAGAATTCCATTTCCCGAGCAGGCACCTGCCGCAAGCCCAATCGCTGAGAACACGGTAATATCGTGGCACTGGTCGGTGTCGGATGGCTTTTCCAATCCATTCTTGCCGTGTGTGCCGCCGTTATTCAGGCCGTTCAGAACACCTGTCCTTGAATCAATAAACACTCGAGGACTCGACACTACCTGAGCACTTTGCGGCGACGCCAGCGGCACCTTAATCACGTCAATGCGAAAGAGCGCAGTATTTGGATCCTTGTCCGGGGTCTCACCCGAGCACCCGGCCAGCTCTTCGCTTTGACGGACAAAAGAGGTTCCGGAGACGTAGATGTAGACGTTGTTCTTATCATTCGGATCGACTACCAAGGTATGCGTGTGCGAGCCGCGGCAGGTTTGCACCGCTGCCACCTGCTTCGGATTCGTAATGTCGGCGATATCGAAAATCCTGACTCCGCGGAAACGATCTTTTTGCGCTGCCGGAAGATGAGGCTTGTTCTCTTGTCCCGCAGTGGGCGGAGGCTCTGGCGCAAATCCCTGTGTCCCGCAATCCAGTCTGCCGTTCGGCATCTCCACCGACATAAAGAGTAGGTTCTTGTAAACGGACACGTCGCCCTGCCCGCCCGGACACACCAGTGAAGTCAACAATCTGGTCTTCGCCGGATTGGAGATGTCATAGATGTTGACGCCGTAAAAGTTTCCCTGAAACAGGTGATTGCCCTGGAACGCCATGTCCGAGTTCGCAAAGGCAAGCCCAGCAAACACCAACTTCATCGCGTTCGGCATCTTCGAAGGGTCGCCTATGCCGAGCGCCGTACTTAATGTCTTGTTCACTTTCGGATCATTAGGATCGTTGGAACCAAGATCGAAGGCTTCAGGTTTCTTCAGCAGCGTCAGGTGCTTGATTCCCAC
>JBBSHP010001089.1:0-2035 GCA_038232555.1 Bryobacterales bacterium | reverse complement strand
CCTGTTCGACCTCCTACAGATGTACATTGAACAAGGCTGCAATTTTTTTGACACGCCCTTACATTTGCTTTGAACTTGGAGCAAAGGTGCGATGAGGACAACCGACGGGACTCGCGAACAAGTTGCTGCTATGCAAGCGAAAGCAATCCGCTTTGCCGAGGACGTGTTGCAGGATACCGACCTGGCCGATGAATTTGGCCGAGCTTTCAATGGAGGAGTACCGCAGCGAGAAGAACGGCCGTATCGTGCCAAACCCAACCGAGAAAGGAAGCCAAATGCCACTACCCACGCGTGCAGCTTTACAAAAAGAAAACAATCAACTCCCAATGTACGAACGTTCCCCTCAAAAGCGCCGGCCGCGATAATTCCATAGACCCGAACCGCATCGGGACTGATCAAGCGCGCCGGAGAGCTTGGACGACGTTGTCGATGCCGGCCTGTGCGCTACTTGAACAACATCGTGGAGCAGGACCACCGCGCAATCAAACGGCGAGTGAGAGCTTGTCAAGGCTTCTGGTCGTTTGCCTCGGCGGCGCGAACGATTCAGGGTATCGAGACGGTGAATATGATCCGCAAGGGACAAGTGAGGTGGTTGGCCAAGGACGACATCGCAGGGCAGGTCGCGTTCGTTGCAGCGCTGTTCGAGCTCACCAAACTCGGGTGATCGCGCCGACAAGACCCTCCTTCGCGCTCTCTCATTCAGGTTTGCAACACTACCGTTTCAGCATGAGTGAAACGGTTCTGGACCCGGGCTGATGAAGTCGACGTGCATGGGCGGCATCGCCGTAATTACGTCTGGAGATGTTACCCCGGTCACCGTGACTTTGATCGCCGCTTGATGGTAAGGGACGCACTCGCAGTTTTTGTGGGGTCTGCGGCGCTTACTGCAGTGATCGTGGCGGTCTGGGCAGCGGAAGAAGCGGGTGGAGCCGTATACAGTCCCCCGGTGGTGATGGAGCCGATACCTGGAGTGAGGATCCAACTGACAGCATTGTTCACGGCGCCCGTAACACTTGCTGTAAATTGCTGTGTTTGAGAACCGTTTAGAGTCACCGATGCTGGGTTTAGGCTTACAGTTACCGGCGCGGTCAACCTGACCGCTGCGCTGCTGGAGAGGGCAGCACTCGAGGCTGTAACCGTCACCGTTTCACCAAGCAGGGCGTCGGCTGGGGCGGTATAAAGGCCGGTGGAAGTGATGGTTCCCCGGGCCGGAGAGATCTTCCAGGTCACTGCGCCGCCTGCCGGAACAGTAGTTGCCGTGAACTGCTGTGATTGAGAGCGCCCGAGAGTGGGGGCGGATGGAGCGACCGATACGGACGTGATATTGCCGGACGACGCAGGCCCCGCGCAACCGACTACTTCGTTGGTCTCGTCAACGCCGAGCGGGCGGGGTCCGTAGGAGGGCAACGGGCATCCCAATTCGAGTGCACCTAAGTCCGGTCCCTTGCCCTGGTAATTGTCGTTGATATTGGCCAAGACGCGGCCCCGGTCCAGGGCAATCGATCCGGCAGCCAGCGTGACATCCGCCGGAGGCAGCGGAATCCGGTAATCGGCGGGCGGGGTCAGGCCGCTGGCGAACAACGGGCCTCCTGCAAGAATCCCATTCCGCTCCATGCCGAGCGCCTGCAAATCCGCAAAGCTAAACTTCAGAAAATATCCCCCGTAGATTGGATTGAAAAACGCGAAAATACCATCCGGATAGTAGCCGTTGTAATCGAAGGTGCCATTGTCAATCGGGCCGGTCCAATTTACAGCGACCGGACTGGTCGTGGAAGGCGCGATGAACAGGTTGTTTTCAATCTCGAAGTTATGGCTGGCGGCCTGAGTTTGCATGTTCAGGTCGATGCTGGCGGCCGACGCGACAAAGGTGTTGTGATACACCAGAACCCCGCTGGGCTCCTGGGGCGGAGTGATCGCATAAGCGTGGAATTTCAACTGCTCCCCGACCAGGTTCACGACAACGTTGCGGAAGAGATAAGCCGGGCCGCCGTGAACGGGCTGAACGCTGAGCGGAGTGAACGTATTCATGAACCGG
>JBBSHP010001088.1:0-2036 GCA_038232555.1 Bryobacterales bacterium | reverse complement strand
TGAACTCGGCGGCGAGTTCCTCCAGCAGCCCGTTGACGATCTCAACAGGTTGGCGCACTGCAGTTGCGATCTGAGCCGAGGAGAGAGGCTCGTCGGTGATGTAGATCAGCGCTTCCAGCACCGCTCTCAGTCGCGCATCCGCCGACTCAGCGGCTGCGGGTACTTCCTCGGTAGCGAGCAATTGTTCCGAATCGGGCAGTTCCTGCTGCTCAGGCTGGAGCGCGGGGCTCACTTCTGTTTGTTCCATTCGTTAGCTGTATTCCTGTTCGATAGCCGCCAGCGCTTCGTCCGGGCCGAGCGCCTCGACAAAATCGCGATTCTTTTTGAGTCCGATGTCGCCGAAGGCTTCAGTCTGGGTAAGCAAAATGGCTTGCCGTTTCACCAGTTCCAGGATGGCTAGAAAGAGGCAGATCATGGCGCGGCGATTGCGCTGTTTCTCAAAAAGTTGGATGGCGGAAACCGGTTCGTTGTGCCGCGTCTTCTTGAACATGGATTCCAGGTACCGGATCATATCCGGAACACTCACCTCCTCCTGGCCGATTTCGTAAGTGGGCCGGTTCTTAACTCGTTCCAGCACCTCCTGAAAAGTTTTCACGAGATCAAACAAAGTAACAGCGAGCCCGGGCTGGTCGTCCTCAGCTAGAAAATTCTTGATCTGCGGATTGGACCAGACGGCCTCTTCCACCATGCGTTTTTGCTGCAGCATTTCAGCGGCGTTTTTGAACCGCTCGTGTTCGAGGAGGCGATCGACGAGTTCCTGCCGGGGATCTTCTTCGGGGGCAATCTTGTCCAGTTCCGGGTCGCGCGGGAGTAGCATGCGCGACTTGATGTGGATGAGACTGGCAGCCATGTAGACGAACTCGGCGCTGAGTTCCATGTCGAGCGCTACCGCCTGATTCATGTACTCCAGGTACTGCGAAGTGATGGAGGCGATCGGGATGTCGTAGATGTTGATTTGCTGCTTGCGGATCAGATCCAGCAGCAGATCGAGCGGCCCATCGTACTGCGGGACGTGAAAATTGAGCGGGGCGGACACCTCCTTTAGGATAGCTGGTGACGGATACCTGGTGACTCAAGCGCTACTTGGCCTTACGAATCCGGGCGAAATACTGGTCGAGGAAATCGAGCTGCTCCTTGTGCAGGTTGGCCACCGGCTGGACCTGATCTCCGAACTCGAGTGCGTTATCGTCGCTTTGATTGTAGGGCGGCCATTTGGGCAAGCCCGGGCCGTTCGGGTCGCCGCTCTTCGCAAAGTTGACCCAGTAGGAAGACAACAGGTCGGCCAGATTATCGTCGGTCTCTTCATGCGCCCGCTTTCCCACCTTCAGGTTGTTGAAGACATAGGCGATCTCTGAGGCATGGTAAGCGCCATAACGGCTGCTTTGCGGCCCGGGGGGCACGCGGCTGAAGTAGTAGAGATACGCCTTGGACTTCCCGGTCTGGGTTTCCAGGCGGGCCCAGGTGCGCATCTGCCACCCGAAGGAGGCATCCCGAAAGCTGGCGTAATGGGCGGTCTTGGCCTCCTCATCGGACTTGGCGGGATACAGTTCCAGGGCGCGGTCGGCATCCGCTCCGAAACGGCTACGGGTCTGTTTCTCAAAGGCGGCCGCGGTCCCGTTGGAAGGCCAGGGCGCTAGCGTGGTGCCCTCGTCGGCGTTGGAACCAACGATGATCGGCACATCGTTCTGCTTGCCGGCTTTAAAGATCGTGTAGATGTCTGACGGAAGCAGCCAACCATCCACATTGGCCGGAAAGGCGGTCGCGGACGAAGCCTTCATCAACTCATCCGTGGTCTTCTCGCGGAGTGCGCGCAGCGAATCGGCACCCGCGGACGCGGCAAATTTGACGCCCGTCTGTTCGGCTTCAGCCAGCGTCTTGGGTGGATTGAAGCTGGCGCCGCTTTCGCCTATGGCGCGATGAAAAAGACCTTTCGCGAGAGGGGACGCTGTGAGGACGTTGACGCTCCAGGAGCCGGCGGATTCCCCGAAGATGGTGACGCGCTTGGGGTCGCCTCCAAAACCCGCGACGTTTTTTTG
>JBBSHP010001087.1:0-2038 GCA_038232555.1 Bryobacterales bacterium | reverse complement strand
GCTTCGATTGCGCCTGATTCCTTTAATTCAAAGACAGTATGTTGGCCTTTGCTATCCTTGACAGGCGCGAACTTGTTTCTTATAAAAGCCTCAAGGACTTCGCGCGAACTCCATCCGGAGGTAGCAATTATTTCGCTTTGAAGAGAGGACTGCTCGATGATCAAATCCTCCGAATACTGCGGGTATCTCACGGTCTTACGGTCAATCACGCCCGAGGAAAAGGCAGCAGGAAAACCTTTCGGCAAAATCACAGGTTTCAGCGGATTCTTCGGTCCGTTCTTGACAATTGTGTTCCTGATTTCTGGTTTGTAGAGTTTGCTATCGGCGGATACATCTGGCGCGATCACTTCAGGATCGTCAATTTCTCCGGTTGTAGAGTACACAAGTACATATTCGTGGTATCTGATGATCTTGGCCTGGTTGTCGGTGTTACCCTCGTAGTTCCATATTAGGCAAGCCACAAAGTGTCTCCGGCCAAAAAGCTGATCACACAAGACTTTTGGTAGTGTGCCTCGTCGTCGTTGACGCTTATGAGAAGTACTCCGTTATCGGACCTTAACAGCGGCCAAATATGTTCAAGCCTGTCCCGCATCATCGAAAGCCAGAGCGAATGTTCAATGCCGTCTTCATAATTTAGAAACGCGGAACCAGTGTTGTAGGGCGGGTCAATGTAAACGCATTTCACTTTCCCGGCCAACTCCTGTTCCAGCGCCTTAAGCGCAAGAAGGTTGTCTCCGAATATCAAGCGATGGTCGAAGATGTCGTCCTCAGTGATTCGGTGGGGGGCGTGGTAGGAGAGTGCTGCGTCCTCCAAGAGAATCCGGGGTTCCAGCCGGGGCAACTTATCTTGATCAATCCATGTCAGTTCCAGCTTTTGATGCTTCATGGTCTTAGGGCCTGTTAGCAAATAACATTTCCATTTAAGAATGTTTTAATCTATCCTGGAGTTGTGCGAGACTCCGGCGGTGTGAAGGAACGTTTCATTTCTCTTGGGGATCTTTTGGACGAACGGTCCAGACGGCTGGTGGTGGCAGCGGAAAGCAAGTTTCTGGGGCGCGGTGGCGTTTCGGTAGTATCCAGGGCAACGGGCGTTTCGCGGCAGGTCATTCGGAAAGGCGTCCAAGAACTGGAGACGCGGAAGGCACTGCCTCCGGGTCGGGTACGTCGTGCCGGCGGGGGGAGAAAAAGAGTAGTAGAGCGCGACCCTGCACTTCTGGCCGAGTTGGAGAAATTACTCGATCCGGTCACACGGGGTGATCCGGAATCGCCGCTCCGCTGGACATCGAAGAGCGTGCGAAAATTGGCGGCCGAGTTGGGGCGGACGGGGCACCCCATCAGTTATCCAGTGGTGGCCGAATTACTGCACGAACTCGGCTACAGTCTGCAGGCGAACCGAAAGACGAAAGAGGGAGACAGCCATCCGGATCGCAATGCTCAGTTTGGACACATCAGCGGCAAAGTGAATCAGCAACTGGCAGACAAGCAGCCAGTTATATCGGTGGATACAAAAAAGAAGGAATTAGTGGGGGATTTCAAAAATGGCGGGACCGAAGTTCGCCCGAAAGGCGATCCGGAACTGGTACGGGTTCACGATTTCATCATTCCTGAACTGGGCAGGGCCAATCCTTACGGCATATACGATGTGGCCCAAAACTCCGGTTGGGTCAGTGTGGGGCTGGATCACGATACGGCGGCCTTCGCGGTCGAAAGCATCAGGCGATGGTGGCGATCTATGGGACAACCTTTGTATCCACAGGCCACCAGACTTCTCGTCACCGCGGATGGTGGCGGCAGCAACGGCGGACGGGTACGCCTTTGGAAGACCGAACTGCAAAAATTCGCCGACGAAACAGGCCTGACCGTTGCAGTTTGCCACCTTCCGCCAGGAACCAGCAAATGGAATAAGATCGAACACCGCCTGTTCAGCTTTATCACCCAGAACTGGCGCGGCAAACCACTAATCAGTTTCGAGGTCATCGTGAGCCTCATCGCGGCCACCACGACCGCCAAAGGGCTGAAGGTCCGTTCCGAGCTGGAT
>JBBSHP010001086.1:0-2046 GCA_038232555.1 Bryobacterales bacterium | reverse complement strand
CGTATCACTACTCTGCGTCGGCTCCCAGGTTCATTGCGCCCTCCGCCATCGCGGGTATGGCGCTCGGTTACCGCTCACCCTACAGCTACCAAATGAATTTCTCCATTCAGCGCCAGGTTACCAATTCCATCAGTCTTCAGGCCGCTTACGTGAGCACGCTGTCCCACCGCCTGCCGGTTGCGAAGGACCGGAATTACCCGGTCCTAACCCCGGCCGCGACCACCAACAATGTCGATACCCGGCGGCCTTATCAGCCCCTCAATACGCTGGGCGTGATCGGGATTTCGGAGGGGCTGCTCAATTCGGCTTATCACGGATTGCAGTTAACCGGTGAGAAGCGCGCTGGTCGTAATTTTTCCGTAAAGGGCTTCTACACCTTCGGCAAGAGTCTGGACTTCGTCGATTCCCAAAGGAGCACGTCGCAGGTTGCCACCGACTGGAACAACATTGCGCTCGACCGGGGCCGCACCACCAACGATCGCCGCCACGCCTTCGTTCTTTCAGGCATCTGGCGGCTCAACTATTTTCACGATTCGCCGCGACTGCTGCGGACCGTGGTGGGCGGCTGGTCGCTTACCGCCATCAACACCATGCGTAGCGGGGCTCCGCTCACCATCACGGCCGGAATCGATCGCAATTTCGATGGCAACAACAACGACCGTCCCGATCTGATTGGCAATCCGTACCTGGACCCTAATCGACCGCGCAGTCAGGTGGTGGATCAGTGGTTCGACACCTCGGCCTTCTCCACCGTCACGCAAGCCAGGAACAATTTCGACGGCACGGCCGGGCGAGGCATTGTGGCCGGCCCGGGCCTAAAAAACGTAGATATGGGAATCTACCGTGATTTTCGGATCGCCGAAAACAAAACTTTGACGTTCCGGACCGAGATGTCGAACGCCTTGAACCTGGTCAATCTATCGAATCCCGGAACCAACGCCAATACCACTTCGACTTTCGGAAAGGTGAGTACGGCGGCCCCCATGCGCCAAATTCAGCTTGGCTTGCGGCTCAAATTTTGAAGCCCCGGCTACTGTCCTTGCGCCAGCGTATACCCGGGCTGGCCATCGAAACTGCGTAAGTTCTCCGTCTTGGCGATGTCGACGCCGCACTCGATCACCCGTCCCTGCAGAGCGATTACCTGCTGAGCCGAGACTTCGCCGTCCGCTAGAAACCGGCAGCGGAAGCTCTCGGTGCAGAACGTTTCCGCCATGCCATGCGGCCAAACCTTCACGCCGCGATTGTCGATCATGGTCAGCTTCAATCCATCGGCATTCGCCTTTTCGAGCGCACTGGCCAGGCTCTCGGCGTTGCGTGAATCCCACTGCACAAACACATCGATGCCCTCCAGCTTGCCCTTGGCTCCCTGAGCGGTCTCAGCCCGCTCCACCGTGGCCTTGCGCTCCGCTGCCGCGCCATAGTGCACCGGTTTGAACTGCTGGGGCTTCTGTCCTAAGCGCGCCACCACGGCTTCGGCGAACTCTTTGGTCCCGACCTTCTGCTTACTGATCGCCTCCGAAAAAACATCGTAGGTGTGGACACCGTCTTCCATGGTCCTGAGCCACGCATTGTGCACCCGCTCCGCCACATCCTGCTGTCCGATATGGATCAACATCAGCACGCCGCCCAACAACAATCCCGAGGGGTTCGCCAGGTTCTGGTTGGCGCGCCGCGGAGCCGATCCGTGAATGGCCTCGAACATCGCGCACTGCAGCCCGATGTTCGACGACCCGGCCAGTCCTACCGACCCCGCAATCTGCGCAGCCACGTCCGACAGGATGTCGCCGTACAGGTTCGGCATCACGATCACGTCGAACGCCCCCGGAGTATCGGCCAGTTTCGCCGCGCCGATGTCGACGATCCAATGCTCGTTTTCAATCGCCGGGTACTCGGCCGCGATCTCGTCGAAGATCTTATGAAAGAGCCCATCGCTCATCTTCATAATGTTGTCTTTGGTGAAGCAGGTCACCTTCTTGCGGCCATGCTGCACCGCATAATCGAAGGCGTATCGCACGATGCGCTCCGTCCCCGGCCGCGTGATCAGCT
>JBBSHP010001085.1:0-2049 GCA_038232555.1 Bryobacterales bacterium | reverse complement strand
GAACAGCGCGATCAGCATGCCCCGCGGCTTTCGCCAGACCGTCGATGTATGCCGCAAAGCGTTTCTGTTGTGGGCCTGGCGCGGAGGTGGTACCCACAAAACAAGTCTACACCAAATTGTTCTTTTCTAACACAGTAGTATTAGTGATGCCGGTTCAAGAACACGCGATTGCTAAGACGCGCTTCATGTCGCTGTGGGAAAGTTTGGCCTTGAAGAAACTGATGCTGTGGTTTCGCAGTACGGACCGATTTGGCCCAATTCGATGTCAAACTATAATGGGCAACTGTACGGGTTGACTGCACCCTCCATCCCACCGATGCGCTTCTGTATGATCACCACTTTCTACCCGCCTTATTCATTCGGCGGCGATGCGGTTTTCGTACGCTCCCTTAGTAATCTGCTGACGAGCCGGGGGCCATCGAGTCGATGTAATCCACTGTCTGGATAGCTATCGCGCGCTGGGCGGCCAAGCTAGCGCCACCGAAGCTCCTTCTGATCCGTCGATTACTGTGCACACTCTCACTAGCCCTTTTAAGTGGCTGTCGCCGCTGGCGACGCAGCAGACTGGCAGGCCACTGCTCAAAAGCGCTGAAATCGACGCATTCTCGCAACCAACGATTTTGATGTCATCCATTTTCACAACATTTCTCTGGTCGGCGGACCGGCCCTGCTCGGCTACGGCGCGGCGTTGAAGTTGTATACGATCCATGAGCACTGGCTCCTATGCCCAATGCACACTCTGTTTCGCGACAATCGGGAACCGTGCTATGAGAAACGCTGCATCCGCTGCGCCTTGCATTATCGCCGCCCACCTCAACTGTGGCGATATACCAACATGCTGCGGGAAGCGGTGGGCCATATCGACGCGTTCCTCGCGCCCACGGAGTTCACCCGCTCCCTCCACTTGGCTTCCGGCCTGCCCATGCGCATCCTCACGCTGCCGCATTTTCATGACCCCCTGCCTGGGCAAGCTGTTCCAGAGCCGCCTCCCGATACCATTTCGCTTGATCGCCCCTTTTTCCTGTATGCGGGCCGCCTGGAAAAACTCAAGGGTGTTCACACGCTAATACCCGCACTGAGAAGTTGTCCCTTCGCGGATCTCGTCATCGCGGGAGACGGCAGTCAGGCCGCTATTCTGCGTGAGGAGGCGCGCGATTGTCCAAACGCCGTCTTTCTCGGACAGGTATCGCGCGCTTGCCTTTCGCATCTGTATTCCAGCGCGGTAGCGGTGTTGGTTCCCTCGTTGGCAACCGAGGTGTTTCCGCTCGTCATTCTGGAAGCCTTCGCCGCGCGCACGCCCGTGATCGCGAGAGCTCATGGACCACTTCCGGAAATCCTGCGTGAAAGCGGCGGCGGACTGCTTTATCACGACGAATCCGAGCTTCCGGGCCTGCTCCGATGGATGCGGGATCATCCTCAAGAGCGGAATCGAATGGGCGAGTCGGGATACCAGGCCTGGCGGTCTAAATGGACTCCCGACCTCCATCTCGATCGATATCTAGGGATAATCGCCGATCTCGGAACAGCGCGATGATTCGTCTCGCCGCGCTGACTTCCAGTCGAAACGACCCATCGAGCCGCTTCCGCATTCGCCAGTTCATCCCGCGCTTAAGAGAGCTCGGAGTGGACGCCGTGGAGTTCTGTCCGTGGGTGAGCAAGTATGCTTCCGTCATGCTGCAGCTCACGGGATTGACCTTCGCCTCGCGCGTCCACGCTCTACTCGCTGCACGTAAATATGACGTGACCTGGCTCAATCGTGAACTCATCACCGGCCGCGATACGTTGGAACGGTTCGCGGGAAGGCGCTTTCTTTTTGACGTGGACGATGCGATCTGGTTGTCCGGACGGCCTGGATTTGCGCAACGCATAGCCGCACGAGCGGCTGGAGTCATCGCGGGAAATCGTGCCATTGCTGATTACTTCCGGCCGCATGCGCGTCGCCTTTGAATTGTGCCGACCTCGGTCGACACGGAAATTTGGCGATCACCTGCGCTTGCACCGAACGGGCCCTGGACCATTGGATGGAGCGGGACCTGGTGGAATCTGAAG
>JBBSHP010001084.1:0-2055 GCA_038232555.1 Bryobacterales bacterium | reverse complement strand
CCCGCAATTGCCCATCCTAAGAAGAGCGCCACGATTGGATTCACATAGGCGTAGGTCGCCACGCGCGTTGGTGAGCATTGGCTTAACAGCCAGATATAACAGGTGAATCCGGCCAGTGATCCGATGAACGTCAGGAAAAGCATTCCCAACAAGGCTGGCCGGGTGACATGACTCAATTGAAAGTCGGCGGCCTGTCCGTTCGCGGCGCCCAGGAGCAGCAGCAGCGCTCCGCCGCACATCATCTGCATCGACGCGCTCAGAATTGTAGAAGACGGGAGGTCCAGTTGTTGCGTGAGTACCGTTCCCAAGGCCCACGAGAATGCGGCAATGAGTACGACTATGGCGCCCCGGGACCCGACTTGGCTGCCCGCCAGAACCTGGGGACGGGCCACCAGCAACGCCATGCCAAGAAAGCCGGTCAGCAGGCAGACGATCACCAAGCGCCGGGGCCGCGACTCCGACCGGCGAATCAGTTCGATCAACGCCGTCCACATCGATATGGAGGCCATCAACAGCGCCGAGATTCCCGAGGGCACATGCCGTGCAGCCCAACTCACGCCACCGTGACAAATCAGAAAGAAAAGCGAGCCCAGCAGGATCGCAGCCCGCCAGTTCCGCCAGGTGAGCGGCTCCTTGATCCGTATGCGCGCATACGCGAAGAGCACCACGCCGGCGATGAAGAAGCGGGTACCCGCAACGAAGAATGGAGGGATCGACGTTACGGCATAGCGGGTCGCCAGGAAAGTCGATCCCCAGATCAAATAGATAGCCGCAAACGCGAGTGCTACTTTAGTGCGTACGCTGAGTGCAACAGGGCGTACGTCCAGAGACACTTCGACTGCGGGCGCACTGACGGTCTTCATCATCGGGCCCGGCTTAGACCGAGTAGTGATCGACGTGGTTCTTGAGGTAGAGATCGAGAGCGGCTTTGTTTTTTCCCGCGAGCGCACCGGAGAGCTCTTCCATTTCGGGCTTCGCCATCCGCTTGAATCCGCGAGCCATGCGCGTATTCTCTTCGATCATGCTCAGCTTTGGCATCCCCACCACGGCGAGCGACACCGGCAAAGAAAGCGAGTAGTAAAGGAGTTTCTCTGCGGGGGCCTGTCCAGCCAGCCCATCCGCCGCAAACACCTTCATCGCGATGATGCCCATGTTCTTCTTGACAGCTACGGGCAGTGCCACGGTCTGAAAGCTGGTCCGGGACTCTTCGTTGATCACCATGCCGCCCTTTCCGGACTTCATGCCCACCAGGGCCGCATTGAGCGCCATCTGTGTGCAATCGAAATCGTGGCGTTCGAGAGCGGTCTTCAACACAAAGGGATCGGTGTGGCAGGTGATCCCGATGAAGCGCGTTAGCTTCTCATCCCGCATCTTCATTAGCGTGTTGAGCACGCCGTCCTTGGCCTCGATATTGGCCAGGTCCTCTTCGGTGGTCAGCATGTGAATGTGCACCAGATCCACCTGATCGGTTTGCAGACGCTTCAGGCTGCCCTCGACGATAGCGCGAGCCTTGTCGCCATTCCGCTCGGGAACTTTGGTGGCGAGAAACACATCTTTGCGCCGGGTCTTCATCACCTTGCCTACGCGGGTTTCGCTCAGCCCGTTGCCGTAGGCGTAAGCGGTATCCATATAGGTGATCCCTGAATCCAAGGCAAGGTTCAAGGCTTCGACGGCCTTGTCTTCATCCGAGTAAGAGAGGAAGCGGCTACCGCCCCCCATGGCCAGAATAGATACTCGAGCGCCGGTGCGGCCGAGGGTCCTGACCGGAAGCGCCGTCTTTTTCTCCGACTCGGCTCCCGAGGCGCTTGCAACCAGCGCGCTTGCCGCTGCGGATTCCAGAAAACGCCGTCGTGAAATGCTCATGTGGGCTCCTTATTGAACGCGTTTTGATCGGCTCGTCATGGAGGGCAAAGCCAAGCTCAGAAGACAGCTTAAGCCGTCGAGTCTTGATTCAGGGTATCGGAGTTGAGCAACGGAGTCAAACGGCCTCGGTTTAGTCAACTGGATCGGGTTCAGACGTTCCGGCCAGTGCAGCTATCTTTTCTTCTAGATGCT
>JBBSHP010001083.1:0-2057 GCA_038232555.1 Bryobacterales bacterium | reverse complement strand
TTCCAGGAAGGGCCGGAGCCAGTCGTCCAGCTCCGCCCACCAGCCACCGCCCGCCACCATGACCAACTCCGACCGAAACATCCGTCAGAGCGCCCCATGCCACCACGGGTTCCTGTAACCTGCCAAAGTAGTGCTAGGCTTCAAGCCGGGCGGGAGGAACCATCCGAGCCACTAAGCCGCGTGCCATAGCATTCGCAAGCGTTAGGAGCTCGGCTCGGCTTGTGCCGGACCGTTCCCTTTCCCGGAGCAGGATCCGGGCCATCGCACGCGCGGCATAGCGCATGCCGCAATGCTTCCGCAGCATCTGCATGTGGCTACGATAAAACCGGCAGTTATGTGCTGGGGTATTCTCACCATCGGAAGCGCCACCGCCTTCGTGAAGCATGAACGGGTCGCGCACATAGAAAATGGGGATGCCGGCCGCTTTTAGGCGCAGGCAGTAATCCGCGTCCTCCCAGTAAACGAAGAAGCTCTCGTCAAGCAGCCCGACGGTCTCCAGCACCTGGCGCGTGACTCCTAGGCAGCAGCCACTCGCGTATTCGACCTTACGCCACTCTGTACGATCGGCCGCGTCGAAGGGATCATGGTGATTGGCGAGAATCCAATCTTGTTCAAAATGACCTCCTGCGTACCACGACTTCGCCGGGTCATTCATCTGCATAATCCGTGGCGCGATAACATGGGCTTGCAGGCGGTTCCTAGCCTCAACGAAGCTGCCGAGGAAATCGGACTCGAAGACGGTATCGTTGTTGATGAGAATGGAAAATTCCGCGCCACTCCGGGCCGCAAGCTTCAGCCCTTGATTGGCAGCCTTCGCAAAACCAAGGTTGGTCGCGTTGCGGACGATCATAATTCGGTCGTCAGCGATCTCTTGGATAATCCGGGGCGCGGTATCAGTAGAGGCGTTGTCAATCGCTGTGAGCTTCCAGTTCCGCATGTCTTGCGAGAGCAAACTACTAAGGAAAAAGTGTAACGAACTTTCACTGTTGTAGAGAATGGTCACAAGATGCACCGGCACGGCGTCCGACGATTTTACCATGGCATGCCGATCCTGTCCATATACATCCATGTCATAGTCTCCAATCTCGTGATAATTGAAAGTAACATATGGCTTGGGCAACACTAACTCGGAGTAGGGGCGTTAGTCAAGCAGATCAGTCAAGCGCCAGAGCGCAGACCGTAGCAGTTTCGGCAGCATCACAGATATCGGTCAAGTCTCTCCTACAGCTATAGCAGCGTGCACTCATCTGCGGCCAGCGTCGGCGCGGTCGGAGCCGCCGCTTCGCCCATTGCTGGCCGGTCCGCGATCTCGACCAGCTGCTGCTGCGCAGCACGTATCTCCTGCAACAGCCGGACCGGATCCAAGCTCGCGAACACCGCCTCCACTTTGCGGCGCACCTTGTCGCTCGTCCGCGGGTCCGCCAGCAGCCGCTGGTGCGGCGTGGCGGGCGAGTGATAGCGCTTCTTCACCTTCGCCCCGTCGCGCGCCTTGTCGGCCAGCTTGAACGAGGGCTGGAAGAAGTTCACGAACAACCGCACCAACCGGTAGAGCTGCCCCAGCATCGCCGCCGCTTCCAGGCCTTCAAAGCGCCGGTAGCCCACGGCGCGCCGGACCACGGCGCCGTTCTTCTGCTCGACCGAGGCCTGGTCGTTCTTGCGATATGGACGGCAGCGCGTGAACTCCACCCCCGCTTCCTTGCAGTAATCCCGCACGGTCTCGTTCATAAACACGCTGTCGTTGTCCGTGTCGAAACCGAGCAGGGCGAACGGCAGCAGCTTGCGCACCTCGTCCAACACCTCGGTCAGCAGCTTCTGCTCGCGCACCAGCAATGGCGCACACTCCGTCCAGCCCGTGGCGATGTCAGTCACCGTCAGCGTCTGCACGAAACTGCCCTTCGCCGTCGGCCCGCTATGCGCAACCAGGTCTGCTTCCATGAACCCAGGCGGCGGATCGGCCCAACCTTCGAAGGTTCGCACCGGCACGCTGCGGCGCACCGCGGCCGAGGGCGCCGCCCGGCGCCGCTTTGCTCCTCCCGCTTGCCCCCTGATCTCGCGCA
>JBBSHP010001082.1:0-2063 GCA_038232555.1 Bryobacterales bacterium | reverse complement strand
TATCCGCAATGCTCCGGCACGCGTTTTGCGGCGTGCCTTGAGGTTTCCAACGCCGGAGCACTGCGGATAGAATCCTAGACGTTATGCGAATAATCGCTGTCTCGGTCACCATTGTCTTTCTGCTTGGGGCGCAGGCAGCGGAGAAGCAGACGGATGTCGATAGGATCTTCTCCGGCTTCAATACCCACACTCCCGGATGTGCGGTGGGCGTTGCGCATAACGGAGCCGTCGTTCTGAAATCCGGCTACGGAATGGCTGACCTCGAACGGAACGTCCCGATCACTTCCAATACGATTTTCGAGAGCGGGTCGTTAGCTAAGCAGTTCACGGCGATGTCCCTGATGCTGTTGGCGCAACAGGGCAAGATTTCGCTCGACGACCCCTTGCGCAAGTATCTGCCCGAGCTGCCGGATTACGGCACGCCCTTGACTATCCGGCACGTCCTCAGCCACGTGAGCGGGCTGCGCGAGTGGCGTCCGATCGCCACCTTCGGCGGAGTGCAGGAGGGCACATACGTCTACACCAATCAGGATCTTCTCCAGATGGCCTCGAAGCAACGCGCTTTGAACTTCGGTCCCGGCACCCACTACAGCTACACAAACACCGGTTTTAATATTTCGACGATCCTGATTGAAAGGGTGCTTGGCAATGGCAAGATGTTCCCTGCCTATACCCAGGAGTTCATCTTCGGCCCGCTCGGGATGACGCACACGAAGTGGCGCGACAACTTTCGTACCGTCGTGCCGAATCGCGCGCTGGCTTATGGGCTGTCGACGGAGCACGCCCTCGAACAGCAGACGCCGATTGAGAACATCATTGGGGCGGGCGGACTCCTGACGACCGTAGGCGATCTGCTTCTGTGGAACGAAAATTTTACGCACGCCAAGGTGGGAGGGCCGGAAATCGTCAAGGCGCAGCAGACACCGGCGCGTTTGACGGGTGGCGGCCCGCTCTCCTACGCCGCCGGACTGGTGGTCACTACCACGGATGGCTTCCGCGAGGTATCGCACGCGGGCTCGACCGGTGGTTACCGAACTTGGCTCGCGCGGTTTCCCGATCAGGGGGTTTCTGTGGCGGTGCTTTGCAATTCCGCGCAGGCCAATCCGTCTAAACTGGGCCATGACACGGCTCGGCTATGGACAGGCAGCGCCGCGAAACCAGTTGTCTCGACCTACACCGCGGACCCCGCGAAGCTGCAAGCGTTGGCAGGCGTTTACCGAAAGATGCGGGACAACACAGTGGTGGACCTGCGCTGGCAAGACGGGAAGCTCACATTGGGCCGCGCAATCGACCTGACGCCGGTAAGCCCCAGTCAATTCCTGGTTGCTGGCACGGACCGCGAATACCGGTTCGAAGAAGGGACGCCAATTCGCATGCGGGAAGTGAGTTTGAATGACGAAGTCCTTTATGAGCGCGTCGAGCCCGTACAACAGGTGCGCGATCCAGCCGGGCTGATTGGCGAGTACGACAGCCGGGAGACGGGCGCTACCGTCACGATCACAACGGGTGAAAAGCCCGGCGAACTGACCCTACGGGTGGCAAAGAATTCGCCCGTACCGCTCCGGCCCACATTCCGGGATGCTTTTGCAACGCCCTCCGGTTCGTCGATATTTTTCATCCGTGATGCAACGGGCAAAGTGGCTGCGCTGAGTGTCGGCGACGATCGCGTGTGGGACCTGAGATTCACGCGAGTAAAGTGATCGAATCCGACCTCCGTTTTGTCGGACCTAATAACAAGGGACGTAACCCGCTGTTGCTTGGTAGGAAAGCCGCAGGATTGCCTATTGCGCACTTTGTGACCCAGAGTGTTAGCGGGCCGCTACGGGACGTCTTTCCTCAGCAGATGGAAGCGCCTTTCACGCTTGGCGCTGGGCCACGCCGGCCAACCGCCAGAGCCCAGCGTTCATTTGCGCTTCGTCTCTTCCTTTGCTCCAGTTTTATTCGCCTGTCACCAGCACCACTCGCAGCGGATTCAAGCTCACCGAAAGACCGCCGAACAGACCCAAGACCTGACCCTTGAACAACATGCCAATCAGGTATCCGGCCGCGTCTTCGGCCGTTCC
>JBBSHP010001081.1:0-2068 GCA_038232555.1 Bryobacterales bacterium | reverse complement strand
TCGCCTCCGTCCCCGGCGTGCGCCAAAAAGGATGGCGGCTGGGCGCCTGGCTCACTCTTGAACAGGCTCAGAACCTTCTTGTCGCTCCGGTCGGCGAAGGCTTGCGTGCCGTCCGGGATCGGGCTTTGCTAGGGTTGCTGATTGGTTGTGGACTGCGCCGCGATGAGCTGGCCCATATCATGATCGAGCAGATTCAGCGTATGCGTCCTATGAACCCCTCTGGCGCATGAGGAGAGGGATGCTTCATTGTGGGACCGGTGAGAGATGACGGCGGGTTATGGGTGTTCTGTGCCCAGCGGTGTGGCAGCAGTTCTCTTCCAGCCGCTTAACCGGATGGTCGGCGATGCGGCTGAGCACATCGCCGACCCACGCAAACGGATCGATCTTCAGGAGTTCGCAGGAAGTGATTCGACGCCTCGCCAGTCGGAGCATCTATATTAGGGGCTCCGGGGAACGTCCCGATGGTAAGTTCGTGTCAGACGAGGCCGTTTCCCTGCTTTTCAGCAGGTTAGGCGCAAGCATCGCTTCCAGCGCCTCAGACGCTGAGTTTTTGGTAGAACTAGATGGACGTATGGTCACTTTCGGAGGAAAAATATGAGATTTTTACGGCTAAAAACGAGGCCGGTGTGTGTCGCCGCATTGCTAGGGGGCGTTGCTTTTGCATCAAGCGGCAAGGCGTCCCTTATTACCCCTCAACTGAATACGTTCGTATTGACCAATACGAATGCGGATGGATCAGTGGCCATTGCGAAAGACGGCTTATCGTTCTTTCTTACAGGTGGAAACACGGGCAGCGGCGATATAGGGATACCGGGAATCACAGATTTCACCGTTACGGCCCAGAGCGCTGGGACGGTGCAGTTTAATTACTCCTATGCTTCACTGGATACCCCAGGTAACGACAATGCGGGTTATCTATTGGGGACAACCCGATTCCAACTCGCGGATACAGATGGACAAAGCGGTTCCCGGAGTTTCACAACCACCCCCGGCCAGAGGTATGGGTGGTATGTCATCACGCTGGACAATCAGGGCGAACCGGGAATTCTGAACGTTGCCTTCAGCCCAGGAAGTCCGGTGCCGGAACCTGCGGATTTTGGACTGACCCTGACCGGGATTGCGGCTTTTGCCGTTATCCGATCGCGATTGACTCGCGCCCGGGGCAATGAAAGGGAAGCCAAATGAGAAACCGTTATGCCGTAATCGCGATGACGCTGGCTGGAAGTTTCAGCCTTGGCGCGCAAACCCGGAACAATTACCTGGCGAGCAACGTGACTGGGCAACTAGTGCTCACGACCACTTTCAATCCTCTTCTTGGCGCAAACCGGGCCTTAGGAGCATTCGTGGGCGGAGTGCCTCGCCCGGAAACGTCCAAAGTTTCCACCAAGTTTCCGCACCCCCCACTTTCCAGATTGCGGGGCGCGGCAAGGCCTTTTGCAATGCCGCAGATCCAGAGCCTGCCGGTGATTCCCTCGGGCAGTTCCGGATTTAACGGGTTGACGCATTACGACCAGCGGCAGGCGAACTCAGGTAACCAGTTCAGCGTAGAACCGCCCAATCCGAGCATTGCCGTAGCTACAACTCTCATCAACAATGTAGCTAAGACTTTCGTTTTGGAAGGCGTTAACAATGCTGTCCGGGTCTACTCACCCTCCGGCACACCGCTCCTCCGAACCGTTTCCAGCAATGAGTTGTTCGGACTGCCTCCGGCCATTAACCGGAACACGGGGGCGAACGGCGTTTTCCCGACTGATATGCGCGTGTATTTCGACCAGGATGTAAATCGCTGGTTCGTGTTACAACGAGCGCAAGACAACGATGTGGACGGAAATCCGATAAATTCTTCACACATTTATTTAGCGGTCAGTCAGACTGCCGATCCCACGGGCATCTATAACATCTTTGTCATGAATACGACCGATGCCGGGAATCCCGGCTGTCCTTGCGTGCCCGATTTTCCGCAAATTGGCTCTGACCAATACGGATTTTATGTCAGCGCTAACGAGTACAACACTTCGTCGCAAGGTTTTGTCGATGCAACTATCCTCGCGATTTCGAAATCAGCGCT
>JBBSHP010001080.1:0-2070 GCA_038232555.1 Bryobacterales bacterium | reverse complement strand
CGTCTTGTAGTTTCATCATCCGCTCCATTTCCGCGGCTGAGTACTGCTGGGAATCTTCCACCTCCCCAGCGTCCCGCCGTTTTTATCAAAGCGGACAGATCACGTGTGAATAGAACCGGACATATCACATACTAGCGACAAACTAGGTATCGGACTGCAGGGATCGCGTTCATCGGCAAAGTCCAATGAGCGCGATCTTTACCGTGCGATCGACTTGACCTGGAAGTATTCTTCTAATCCGAAAAGCCCGAGCTCCCGGCCGATCCCGGACTGTTTGTATCCGCCGAATGGCGCGAGCGGGTTGAATTTGCCGCCATTCACATCCACTTGACCCGTGCGCATCCGGCGCGCCACCCGCATCGCGCGTTCTGTGTCGCCGGACCAGACCCCGCCCGCCAAACCGTAAATCGTGTCGTTCGCAATCGCCACTGCCTCGGCCTCAGTTTCATAAGGAAGAATGGACAGCACCGGACCGAAAATCTCCTCTTGCGCGATTGTCATCTTGGAGTGAACCTCGGCGAAGATAGTCGGCTCGACATAGTAGCCGCGTGGGAATGCAGCGGGCCGGCCGCCTCCGGCGATCACGCGCGCGCCTTCCTGCTTACCTTTTGCGATGAACCCTTCCACACGCTCGCGTTGGGTCGCCGAGATCAGCGGACCGAGCCTCGTAGTCGGATCGAACGGATCGCCCACCTTCAAGGAATTAACGGCTTGCTGCGCCGCCTCGAGCGCCTCCTGATAGCGGCTGCGGGGCACGATCATCCTGGTCCAGGCAGAACAGGTTTGGCCCGAGTTCAGCATGGCATTGCGGGCTCCTGCCGGGATCGCTTTCTCGAACGGCGCGTCATCGAGCACTACAAATGCGGACTTGCCACCCAGCTCCAGCGTGACCTTCTTGATCGAGTCGGCCGCGAGTGCCCCCACTCGTCGCCCGGCCCGCAGCGATCCCGTGAAGCTGATCATGTCGACCAAAGGAGAAGATGCGATAGCCTCCCCGACGACGGGCCCGTATCCGGAAATAATGTTCAGCACACCGGCAGGCAAGCCGATGCTCTCGCAAGCCTCCCCAAGCAGGAAAGCGTTCAGGGGGGCGATCTCGCTGGGTTTCAGAACCACCGTGCATCCCGCAGCAAGTGCAGGCGCTACTTTCGCCATGATCTGATGAAGTGGATAATTCCATGGCGTGATCGCCCCCACTACGCCGACCGGCTCCCGGACCACCAGCGAATTCCCGATCTCCTGTTGCAACTTGGCTTCCTGGATCAGCTTGGCATAGGTGCCAGTGACCAACACTGGAAGGCTAGCCTGAATCGACGTGGACATCGAAATGGGCGACCCAACTTCATTGCTGATGGGTAGTCGCGATCTGTTCACCCCGCTGTTTTAATGCGGCCGCCAGCCGATTCAGCCAGTCCGCGCGCTCAGCGGGAGTGGTCTGGCTCCATCCATTGTGGAAGGCCCGGGAGGCTGCCTGAACAGCATGCTCCACATCCAGGCCGGTACCTTCGGGAACGGAGCCGATGATCTCTTCGGTTGAAGCGGAGGTCACATTGATGCGCCCCCGTGCCGGCCGGTGCCTGCCACTGACCATCAATATAAAGTCGAGAAAATCCCTTAACCACCGCTGGCGGGCTGCCCATTCTTTCATTCTACTTTTAAGTGCTTACTGGACCCCCATAGCGTTACACTGGTAATGGAGTTTTTGCAGTTACGCAAGAATGAAGCGATACATCGAGCTGACCAAGCCTCGAATCACGTGGCTGATTTTGATGAGTACTGGAATCGGCTTTTTCTTCGGCGCAAAGCATGGCTTCGAATGGCTGACGCTACTCCACACGATCCTGGGGACGGGGCTAATTGCATCGGGAACTGCTGCGCTCAACCAGTGGTACGAGCGCATCGCTGACGGGAAGATGCGACGGACCATGGCGCGGCCCCTACCATCGGGACGCATCCCGGCCCGCCGCGCACTCTGGTTTGCTATTGGAATTTCAGGGCTCGGATTTCTGGAGCTCACGATCGCGGTGAATGTACTAACCGGATTGCTGGGTCTGTTCACTTTGGCGAGCT
>JBBSHP010001079.1:0-2071 GCA_038232555.1 Bryobacterales bacterium | reverse complement strand
CGGCGTACTACCAGCTGGAATCAGACGTCATAGGATGTCAAAGAAAGGGTCGCCACTTTGCACAGAATCATACACTTGGCTAGCGCGTGATACGATCCAACATATGGTGCTGCGAACTCGAAAACCGTTGAACCTTTACGGGTTCCGTGGGTTCGAATCCCACCCTCACCGCCAGCCTTAAGGCATTACAGGTAGCTCAACCACCAATCGTGCCGGCGCTCTTTGAGAGCGGCGAACCATCTGCAAACCGGATAGAGCAGCGCGACCGTGACCATCCAAACCGCGTAGCAGACCCAGAGATCCCATCCGTAATCGGGCGGGAAGAGCTTACGCGGTCCGCCCATGGCGGGGCTGCCATTCAGAAAAAAGCCTGCGTGGCCGTAGCGCGCCCACGCCAACCCCATCGCAAGCAGGTGAATCAGGGGCATATGCAAAAGGTAGTAGAAGAACGGCACCCGCCCGAACACTAGCAGCGGGTTCTTCGAACTAAGCCGGACATTTTCCACCAGGCCCATTACCATGAGCGCCGGGCCGAGTGTCATGAGCAGAAAACTAAGGGAGGGAGGATATTTGACGCAGTTCAGGAACGACATCAGTGTGAAAATGGCTGAGCGTTGCGGAGACCAAGGCCGGGGGTCGCCATATACGTTCAGCGCGCGAACCAGCAGGAACGCAAGAGTGAGGCCCAAGCCGAGCCAGATGAAGAATTTCTGCCGCTGCGCGGATTCGAGCAGAAATACCCGCCCCAGGCAGTACCCGGCGGCCATCACTGCGACCCAGGGGATGAGCGTATAAGCCACCAGAACAACATGTCCCCCCAATTTGAAGGTTCCGAGTTGGTGCAGCATCAACCATACCCAGGCGGCCGAACCGAATTGCTGAGCTTTAATGCCATCCAGCAAATTGTGGAATAAAATCAGGCCAGCGCTCAAGGCGGCCAAGGCAGGGAATGGCAACCAGACCAGGGCAGCCAGCGCCACCATGCAACAGCCCAGCCCCCAGATCACCAGAAGCATCACAAAGCTGTAATCGAAGTTGAAGTACAGGGCGGCACGGAGAACGGTGACCTCCAGAATCATCAACCAGATCCCGCGCTTCAAAAGGAATCTGGATAGCTGACCCGTGCTCGCGCGGCGTTGCGCCCATAAGAAAGCGGACAGGCCGGCCGTCAGCATGAAAACCGGTGCGCAGAAATGCGTGATCCAGCGCGTGAAAAAAATGGCAGGGGTGCTTCGGGCCAAGTCTTCCGGCGAAAAGGATTGCGCGCCGAGGTGAATAAAGTCGCGGGTATGATCGAGAGCCATGACGATCATCACGGCACCGCGCAGGATATCGATGGATTGTACGCGTTTGGTGCCCGGAGTCATGAACCCAGATTAACTGGCAGACTTCAAAACGGGCGATCAGTTGCCTCAAGGGACAACCCACGGCCCGGACCAGCCATCCTGTCGAACAGGGCCCTTGCCCCTGCTTCTGCTATGCTGACTATCTTCCGATGTTCCTGCACAGCAGAAGTACCCAGGCCGTATGGTGCTGCCTTGTCGCCGTCGCCCTCAGTACCGTTAGTTGCCGCCGGCGCCACGCTGACCAGAAAATAGAACCCGTGGCGGTGCAAAAAGTCAGCGCGTCTTCTGGGCTGAAAACATCCGACTTGCATATCGTCGACCCGCTCTTCCAGGATCGGCTGCTTAGCGGGTGCCGCCGCCACTGGACGCGCCGACGGAGCTTGAAATCGATTACTAGGTTCCGTCCGAATTGATCGACGCCGTGCACGAAGTCACCGTCACCGCTCGTGTGAATGGGAGCGAAGTCGGTAAAGAGAAGTACACTTCGGCGGGGCGCCGGAACCCGCACTATCCTGTTCCCGCCGCTTTACTGAAGGCAAGTCCTGTGAACGTCGAATTCGGCTTGGTTGGGTTGAGTCTGAAGCATCCGGACACAACGGTCCTGGAACACGACGACGCAACCGAGCTGGCGCAACGGGTAGCGGGCGCCGTAATCACGTTCGTTCACACCGAGGTTCCGTCTGAACTAGAAGGTCGCGGCGTGGGAGGCGAGTTGGTTCGAAGCG
>JBBSHP010001078.1:0-2073 GCA_038232555.1 Bryobacterales bacterium | reverse complement strand
AGCCTTAGCTAAATATGCCCACATGGCGACTCACAACTGAAATCCTCAATGCCGCTATCGAAGGTTTCGAACAACAAAAGAGTCGTATCGACGCTCAGATTGCTGAACTCAAAGCCATGCTCCCGGGCGGGTGCGTTGTCCCTGATGCACAGCCGAAAGCTGGGAGTGGTAGACGGGTTGTTAGCGCCGCCGGTCAAGGACGTATGAAGGAGGCTCAACAGCGTCGACGCGCCAAGGCCCGGGAAGAAGCTGACAACTTGCCGATGGTGGCGGAAGGTCCGAAACGCAGACGAAAGATGAGTGCGGCTGGGAAAGCAGCGATTGCCGACGCGCAAAAAGAAACGCTGGGCAGCAAAGAAAGCGGAAGAGGAACAGCCGAAAGTTGCTGCAACAAAGAAGTTGGCCAGAAAGAAGGGGGCATCGAAAAGGCCAGTGAAGGCGGCACAGAAAAGTAGAGACTCCAAACAGCCAAAAGTAGCGGTTTCTTCTGAGGCCAACTCGCAACCGGCTGGTCAAAAAGCTTGACCATGTCCTGTAAGCCGAGTCAAAGGATCCTCCTGTTCCAGATGATCCAGATACGCCCGGATGTCAGCAGGCGCGAACACGTCTTTTATCGCGTTCACGAACGCCGGGAGTTCCGCGAAGAAGGTGCGCTTTGCGAGGGCGGCCCTATCTGGCGCATCGAGCAAATCAGCCCAGCTTTTCCCTACTAGCTCCGCCTTTCCGCTATCTCCTCGATGCAGGTTCCATCTCTGGTTGGAATCGCTGAGAGAGGCTGGTGTTGCCGGCAGAAAGGCCTTACCCACATTCGTGCCACTAGTTTTTGGGTTGGTGGCTAAATTGCCCATCTCTTCTGCTTGCATCTGAAGAACATCTGGCCGATGCTGGCCAAGACGTATGCGGATTGGGACCGGCATAATGCAATGCGCATGGGAGCTGCGCTTGCCTTTTACTCGATTCTGTCGATAGCTCCTCTGGTGATTTTGACTGTTGCCTTCATCGGCCTGGTTTACGGAAGTTCGCACGCTCAGGAGCAGATTGCGAATCAGGTGGAGGCGCTGGTCGGGCCAGAAGGCAAGACCGCGGTAACAACGATGATCGAGAGCGCACACAAGCCTTCGTCAGGCGCTCTTGCTTCGATCGTTGGGATTTGCACGCTGCTGTTTGGCGCCTCCGCAGTCTTCAGCGAATTGCGTTCGGCGCTGAATCAGATCTGGGACGTGGACCTGACGAAGAGCGCCGGATTCACGGGATTGGTCCGGGACCGATTTTTTTCATTCGGGATGGTGCTGGGAATCGGCTTTCTCTTGCTAGTGTCGCTAATCTTGAGCGCGGGGCTGGCCGTTCTCGGCAAGTGGTTCGGGGGGCTTCTTCCAATGCCCGAGGGCGTTCTGACTCTGATCAACTTTCTGGTCCCCATGATTGGGATCGGTATCCTTTTCGCCTTAATCTTCAAATACGTGCCGCAAGCGCGGGTTCGCTGGCGGGATGTGTGGATAGGCGCCTTTACGACTTCGTTCTTGTTTTCGGTCGGAAAGTTACTAATCGGTTTGTACTTAGGAAAAGCGGGAGTCGGTTCAGCTTACGGCGCTGCGGGATCGCTAATCGTCGTCATTGTTTGGGTGTACTATTCTTCGCTGATTTTTTTCTTTGGAGCGGAGTTCACCCACGTGTTCGCGACAACGAAGCAACCATGAAGTTTGGATGTCCGAAGTACTAGGAAGGTTATTGCAGCGGTGCGCCGTTGAAAGAGATGAAGACCGGAGTGGGTGCGGGAAGAAACGTACGACGCGTTGAAGCTAGAGATCACAGCCCGAGTGCTTGAACGGGAATCACCGTTCCTCGAGGACCTAAGAAGCTCGAGCAGGTTCTTCCTGAGATTCTTGAGGATGCCGGTTTTTCTAGGCTGATTGCCTGATCGTCCGACGCTGTGGATAAGCCTCGTATCCATTGCAGCTCCACCTTTTAGCAAGCTGATATGTCTCTCCTCCGCAACTGCATGATAAAGCGACGTTCTCATGCGTTATGGCCGACTGGAGCGCTGCGACTGGTACCGCTATAACGGTTCCGTTT
>JBBSHP010001077.1:0-2080 GCA_038232555.1 Bryobacterales bacterium | reverse complement strand
TGCCGCCAGTGGAGCGCCACGCGGAGGTTAGCTTAGACACGCCTCTGGAATCTTTGACGTCGCTCGAACGCGTGGAACGCATGGTCGCACTGGGCTTAGACGAATCCGCGATGAGCTCCCCTGTGAGCGACCGGCCGGCGCGTGTTGAGCCGATCGTGTTTCCGCGCTGGAACCGGCAATGGCCGGCGCGCATCATCCGGCGTATCTCGTTGCCGACGATTCTGCTGCCCCTCACCCGTGTTTTTGCACGATTGCAGGTCGAAGGCCTACAGCACCTTGAGGACATTCAGGGCCCCGTAATATTCGCGCCGACGCATCAGAGCTATCTGGATGTTCCGGCCCTTCTTGCGGCACTGCCGGCACGCTGGCGCTACCGCATCGCTCCTACTATGAGAAAGGAATTCTTCCACGAACATTTTCATGGACACAGCTTTGGGAACAGTCTGAACTACTATCTTTCGGCGCTGTTTTTCAACGCATTCCCGCTTCCCCAGCGCGAGGCCGGAGCCTTCGAGACAATGCGCTACATGGGCGAGATGGCCAATGCAGGCTGGTGCATCCTGATCTTCCCGGAAGGGAAAATGACGACGGCTGGTGAGATCGCTCCCTTCCAACCGGGCGTAGGCATGCTGGCTTCGAAGCTCGGTCTCCCGGTTGTGCCGGTGCGTATCGAAGGACTGGATCGCGTGCTGCACCGGACCTGGAAAATGGCGCGGCGAGGGAAAGTTCGAATCGTGTTTGGGCCGCCGATGAAGCTGGAGGGAGGCGATTACTCGGAGCTTGCAAAGCAGGTGGAGGAGGCAGTACGGACTCTGGGGACCACCCGCGGGGTACACTAGCAAGGTCGATGAAAGCCGCTGCCATTCCACTGGCCTCCGCTCCGGTTTCCGATCGTGCACGGCGGCGAATCACGCGTCGGCTGATCCCGTTTCTATTCCTGCTCTACATAGTCGCTTATCTGGACCGCGTCAATACCGGGTACGCCGTCCTGCAGATGACGAAGGATCTGCACTTCTCTAATGAAGTATTCGGCTTCGGCTCCGGCATCTTCTTCATAGGCTACGTACTGCTTGAAATTCCGGGGACGCTGCTGGTCGAAATGTGGAGCGCGCGCAAGTGGATCGCCCGGATCATGATCACTTGGGGTTTCGTGGCGGCGCTTACGGGGTTGGTGAATACTGCCCCGCAGTTCTATTGGGCTCGCTTTCTGCTGGGGGTCGCAGAGGCTGGCTTCTTCCCTGGAGTGATCGTCTACCTTTCGCATTGGTATAGGAACGAGGATCGGGCCAAAGCAATCGCGATGTTCATGGCAGCCATCCCTGTTTCCCAGGTGCTCGGCTCACCCATATCTGCCGCGCTGATGAACATTCACTGGTTCGGATATGCGGGCTGGCGCTGGCTCTTGATCCTGGAGGGCCTGCCTGCGGTGATCCTGGGAGTTATCACGCTCTTTTATCTGACCGACCGTCCTCAAGACGCGCGCTGGTTGCCCCAGGATGAACGGGACTGGATCAGCGCTGAATTGGAGCGTGAGCATCAGTCCAAGCTTGCGGTGAAGCAGTACAGCACCTGGCAAGCTTTCAGCAACCGCAACGTTCTGCTGCTCACGGCGGCTTATTTTTTTGGAGCCAACGTCAATTACGGACTGACTCTGTGGCTTCCCAAAATGGTGGAGAAGTTATCCGGTCTCAGTCAGCTTCAGACCACGTTGATCACCGCCGTCCCCTTCCTTCTGGCTTGGCCCGCCATGTTGCTGGTCGGCTGGAGTTCGGACCGAACCCGCGAAAGGCGCTGGCATAGTGCCAGCATGCTTTTTCTAGCAGCGCTGGGACTGGCCATCACCCGCTTCAACGGCGGGGTGGGCTTAACGATCCTCGCGTTCTCCATTGCCGCCATAGGGATTAGCGCAAGGCTTCCTCCTTTCTGGGCTCTGCCCGGCACCTTCCTGTCTGGCGTCTCGGCGGCCGCGACGGTTGGCGCCATCAACTGCGTCGGGAACACGGGCGGGTTTGTAGGCCCCTATATCGTTGGGTGGTTGAGCAACCGCACGGGCACCTACACAAGTGCCGTTCTCTATCTG
>JBBSHP010001076.1:0-2084 GCA_038232555.1 Bryobacterales bacterium | reverse complement strand
GGATGTTCGCTCACCTGGCAGCAGCCCTACAACAACATTGTGCGGACCGCGCTGCAAGGTCTAGCCGCGGTGCTGGGCGGTACTCAATCGTTGCACACCAATTCCCTGGATGAGGCCTACGCGCTCCCCAGCGAACACGCGGTCACGCTTGCGCTTCGAACGCAACAGGTGATCGCGTACGAGAGCGGCGTTGCTGAAGTCCCCGATCCGCTGGGCGGCAGCTATTTCATCGAATCGCTCACGAGCGAAATGGAACGGCGCGCCAACGAGTACATTCGAACTATCGACGAAATGGGCGGCATGATTCCGGCTATCGAACGCGGTTTCCCGCAAACCGAGATCGCCAACGCGAGCTATGAGTATCAGCATTCGATTGAAAGGGGCGAATCGAAGATCGTCGGCGTCAACGCGTTCAACGAGCGGGATGAACATGGTTTGGATCTTCTGCAGATCGATGAGTCGGTGCAATCGCATCAACTCTCTAAACTCGCAAAGTTGAAGAAGCGGCGAGACCATGGGCAGGTGCAACGCGCTCTGGACGCGCTCCGAACGGCGGCATCGCACGGCTCGGAAAATACCATGCCACACATACTGGATGCCGTCCGCGCTTACGCCACCCTGGGCGAGATTTGCGACGCCTTCCGTGGCGTCTTTGGGAGTTACACGGAAACTAGCGTACTGTAGCCAGCGTCTGGCTGGATGCCTTGTACCAAGCTAGAGTTCTACGCAACCCTTGTTGCAGTGTGTATTGAGGATCGTGTCCCAGGTCGCGCACGGCTGCGGTTGTGTCCGCCTGCGAATGTAGCACATCGCCCTCGCGGCTAGGCCCGTATTTTGCGGGCAACTTCACTCCCTCGATACCCTGCAACTCCTCCCAGACTTGGTTCAAAGTGTAGCGTTGGCCATTTCCGGCATTGTACATATTACCCGCTGCGCTGGGCGCGCGGGCCGCTTTCTTCAGCAGCGCTACAACGTCGTCCACATAGGTAAAGTCCCGGGACTGTTCCCCGTCGCCATGGATGGTTGGCCGCGTGCCCTCGACCAGGCATTTCATAAATACGGAGATCACGCCTGAGTACGGGCTGCCCGGATCCTGACGTTCACCATACACGTTGAAAAATCGCAGCGAAACCGTCTCCAGGCCGAAGCAGACGTGAAAGGCGCTGGCGTAGAGCTCCCCGAACAACTTTTGTGCGGCATACGGCGACTTCGGCAGGGGCCGCATGGTCTCCACCTTCGGCAACACCTCGGTATCCCCGTAAGCAGACGAAGACGCGGCATAAACCACCCGGCGCACTTTGCCGGTGGCGCATCCATGAAACACATTGAAGCAACCGTCCGCGTTCACCTGATGCGAGGGCACCGGCTCACGAATCGAACGCGGTACCGAAGCAATGGCCGCTAAATGATAGACCGTGTCGGCGCCAGCGAGAATTGGTGCAAGTTGCTCATAATCGCGGATGTCTACTCGATGTAACTCGATGCCGGAACGCACTTCAGTCAAGTTGCTTTCATGACCCGTGAGCAGGTTATCGATCACTTCCACTTTGCCCTCGCCATCGGACAACAGCGATCTGACCAGCGCGGAGCCGATGAATCCCGCCCCTCCCGTTACAATCAATCTCTTCATGCTGCGATTTCCTGAATCTCCTTTTCTAAATACCGTAACGATTCGGTGGCGATCTTCTCATCCCCGGCAGTGAAATCGAATGCCTCCATCGAAATCCAGTGCTGGTATGCCCGATGGCGAAGCACCTCAAAGAGGGCCCTGAAATCGTACTCAGCCGTTCCGGGATGCCGGCCGTCCAACTCGTTCACGTGCACGTGCCGTATGTAGTCGAAATAACGATCCACCAGGGCCGCGTGCGGCTCAGTTTCGTCGATGGCGTTATGTGTGTCAAACATGGTGCGGACCGCTGGACTTCCGATCTGCTCAACCACCGAGACTGCTTCGGCCAGGCTGTTGATCACATCGCATTGATTCAGCGGAAGCGCTTCTACCAGAATGGTCACGCGCCGGTCCAGCGCCAGGCCTGCCACGCCGGCCAGACCCTCAGCATAATTCGCGATTGCCTCCGCGCGGG
>JBBSHP010001075.1:0-2087 GCA_038232555.1 Bryobacterales bacterium | reverse complement strand
AGACAGGGCAAGCATCGGAGCACTTTGTGCCGCAAAGCTCCGTTGGAACCGATGCCGCCGCTGACAGGTTCGACGAATTTCAGGTGACTCCCCTTCGTCTCACCGTCTGAAAACACTCACTTCTGCCACGGGCTGCTAGCGTCCGGGTGAGGCCGTTGTCCGTGCCTATGTAAATGTAGCCGTTGGCTGCGCATATAGCTGTCACATTGAGCGACGGCAGCCCCGTAGTAATGCGCGTCCACCGCCCTGATTCGCGGCTATAAACGGCTAGTCCTTGGCCCAGGGTTCCGGCATAGACGGCGGTAGCCGTTACCAGCATCGCGTTCGGGTTGATGACCAGGGGACCTTTGAGGTCCGGGAAGCTGCTCCACTGTCCAGCCGCGTCCAATTTGAGAACGCCTGCGCCATACGTGCCCAGAAACCAGTCGTTGTCGACGCCTACAATGCCGGTGACCCAGTTGTGTTTCAGACCGGAGTTCGCAGTGGTGTAGCTGGCCGTCACCAGGCCGGAGTCGAGCATCGATAATCCGCCCAGAGTACCTGCGAGCAAGCGCGAGCCAGACGCAGCCAAGGCGTATACATGATTGTTCACCAGACCGTGAAAGGCCTACAGGCTGGTAGTTCCGGCAGGACCCAGCATGGTCAAACCGGCGGGGGTTGCGACGGTGATGGTGCCTGCGCGCAGGATCACATCGGTTACATGGCTGGCTATCAAGCCATCGGCTTTGGTAATCACCCGGCGAGGCTTCTGGCCGGCATCGAACAGCACTAAGCCGTTGGCTGTTCCCACCGCAGTGACGCTGCTGTCGTTGTCCGCCACAATCCGATTGACACAGAAGATGTGGTCATCCTCGTAGTGGGTTTTCTGGTGAAAGCCGGAGTCGAGGATGTCGAGTCCCCGATCGAAGTAGCCGACCCACAGCTTGCCGGAACGATCCACGTTCAGCGCGGAAATGTTCCGGTCGCTGAGGCGGGCGCCCGGGATCTCGAGCACCTGGCTCCAACCGGAGGCCTTGGGAGAGCGTTCGTAGAGACCGGTCCCGGTGAGGGCATAGCTGTGATCCTCAAAGCTAAGAAGTCGCTGGATTGCCCCAAATTCGCTAGCGGATTCAGCAGTACGCGGCCTGGCGCGTTGGGCTGAGAGGGTCACATCGATTACACCCTCTTCCAGAGTTCCCACTGACAGCGTCTGGCCGTGGGCCAACAACGTATTCGCAAAAAACCCCGCCGCCAGTAAGCGGGTGAAGCGGCCGTCCTGAAACTCCGCGACGCCGAGCGGCGTACCCGCAAAAAGCAGACCGCCATCTTTGACCGCCAGCGAGAGCACTTGGGGATCAGGGAGGCCAGTGCCTTCCGTGAAGCGGTCCAGTTGACCGGCGTGCCAATGCAGCAGCCCGTGGTCGATGGTGCCGATCCAGAGGTCGGATTCCGTTCCCGCCAGAGCAGTGACGTGTTCTCCGCTAAGACCGGGATGAAGTTGTGTCAGGACCCTGCCATCCCAAGCCATCACTCCGGCTTTTGCCGAACCGAGCAGCACCCGGCCGGTAGTGAGCGGAAGCACCGATGTTAACTCGCGTGTTCCGGGATCTTCGGGCCGGATCTGATGAAAGGTGCTGCCGTCAAATTGGAGCAAACCTTCGCCCGCGGTGGCAATCCAGAGCTGCGGACCCAGACTTTCGGAAATCGCCGCAGCCGCCATGCGCACCAGCGGCGCGGGCGGTAACTCCATACCTGGACGATACTGGGCCACCAGTGTGCCCCCGAGATCAAAAGCGAGCAGGCCCGAGGGACCGCACAGGTAGAACCGGCCATGGAACAGGGCCGCATCGCTGAACTGCGAAGAGGAGCTGATGGGTTCAAAACCGGCCGGTAAAGGTTTATCGAGCGGAATGGAGCGGAAGGGAAACTCGGGCTGTCGATTGACCTGAGCGGTGGCTTCGGCCAGGCTGTGACGGGCACGGATTAGGGGTGCGGCCACGTACAGAGCTGCGCTGAGACCACCTGTTGCAATAGCGATAACAGCTAAATTGCGCGAAACAGGCGGCCGACGCACGCCTCCCAGTATATGGCGAATTAAGCCTCAGGTT
>JBBSHP010001074.1:0-2090 GCA_038232555.1 Bryobacterales bacterium | reverse complement strand
TGGCTGCTCGACTCCGCGGGTTCATACCTCGCGAAGCTATCGGCGATCTTGCGAATATCCCCATCTGGCCCCGGCCGCTCACAACGCGTTTCATTGATAACCTTGAGAGCCGCATAAATCTCGTCGGGTTCACAGCCACGTCGCCGCATTGAGCCTGCGATTGAGACGAGCTTACTGTGCTGCGTTCCATACGGGATCTTTCCTTTGATCGCCGGCGCCGGCGCGTGATGCCCATTCCCGTTGCCGTTTGTTCCGCAGTGCTGCTTGAGTTCGGCCGCAAGCCATTCCGGAATCGGTGCTATCGAGATTTCATTCGGTCTTGATGCGCCTTCCCAGGTGTAGTTCCGGCCTGACCGATGCCGGGAAGGCGGTAGCACCCCATATCCGCCTGTCGTTTTCCAATCCAGGCCAGAAGCAATTTCACTGGTAGAGTTCTTGATTTCGGGGCAATGTTGAAATATCAGGTGCGCACCACCACCCCCCGTTAGGCTCAGCACGGTCGAAGTGATTTCCCCGTGAACACGTTCCAATTCATACAGCGACTCATCACCGCAAGAACGCGGGTCAACATCCAGGACGTCAACCCCGGATGGCTCCCCGGTGGCGAGACCAATGTTCGAAGCCGGCCACCTTTGCCACCATTGGGCTATCTGGGCAAGATCTGAGGTTGCATCCTTCACGCCGTGCATTGTTCGCGGGTGTTTGCCTGCGTTGGTTCCGCAGTCAGCACCGCACGTACAACGCCCGTCAATGATGGAGTGAACCGGGAACACCCGCCAGCCCAGCTTGTCGGCATACCAATGCGCCGATTGTGCGAGGTCCGTCATAGCGCCGCTCCCCAGAACACTTCCAACCTTGCCGTGCAGCGTGGACACTCCGCGACGTGCCCGTTCACGGATTTCACCGGCAACTCTACGAGGCACTGGCAGGTATGGCACCGCAACTCGTAAACCTCGTGCGGTCGATAGCGCCGTGATCTCATGCCGCCCTTCCCTTCGCGAGTCTGCAAGGGCAGCACGCTGCGCAGCGGATCCGAAGTTCATCTTGGAAAATGTGAATCGGATCCGCGGGCTGGTGACACTGGACGCACCGGCCGCAGGCGGTCCGCAGTACAGTGCAAAGCGGCTTGGGTTTGCGGGTAGTGTTCAACATGCGAACCACCCCCGAAGGATTGTGAATGGGCCGGAAAACTGAATTGGCCGATGATCGCGCCAAAATCTTAGGGCGATCACGGGAAGGGCGAACAGGCTCCGGGAAGTCGTTCGGTGGTGGTGGGTTCGCCGGTGCCGCTTGTTTTCGCAGTCCGGCCGGTGTATTCTGTAATTGCTCTTGCCGAGCATCTCGTTTCCCCTTGAATTTCACGAACCGCCGCGGTCAACGGCGGTTTTCGTGTCTCTAGGGATCAACAGCCGGATTTAGCGAAACTGTGCCAGAAATGTGCCAGGATATTGCTGATCTGGGCATTCTGGACGATCTAGCAAAACGAAGAGTCAATAAGTTACGTGGTTTCAATGCCGGTGGTAGGACCGATTCCGTCCCTGGCCACCACTTCTGCGAGAGTTAGCGGCAACTCCAAAAACAGTTTTGCTCTGCACTTCGATCACGCCCCGTACCGGGTCGAGAGGGGCTCTTCGAATCTCGCAGTATCGAGCACTTGTGTCCTCGCCGCGTTTCAACAGCTGTTTTTCCACAGCACCCAAGTGGTCATGGAGCGCTGGTTCTGCACCACTGTGGTCTTTAACGGGTCCGCTGGGCGCGCGCCTAACCTTTCCGTCAGCTCGGCTAGGAGCGCCTCGTCCACTAAATAGCGCTCGGAATCATCGGGAAGAAGGTACCGCCGCCCGCGGATCCGTTTCACCTGGAGTTCGATTCCGATTGAGGATGCAAGACGGCAGAAGAACAATCCGCCTGGCTTCAGAACGCGCCATGTTTCTCGCAGCATGGTTTCAAAGTGTTCGTCGTCCGAGGCGAAATGAAGAACGGCGCTGCTGAGTACTACGTCGACGAAAGCATCCGGGAAGGACATCGTTTCGAGTGTTTCCAGGCGGAAGTTGTGTGCCGGGATGGTCGGTGCGAGAGATGCGACCAGG
>JBBSHP010001073.1:0-2091 GCA_038232555.1 Bryobacterales bacterium | reverse complement strand
GTTCGAGTAAGAGCCGCGGCCTCACAGGAACTTATGAAAATTATTGTGTCGATCAAGCAAGTACCGGTGCGCGACGCCCAGCTTCGCATCGATTCCTCCGGCCGTTGGATTTCGGAAAACGATTTGAGCTTTGAGATCAATGAGCCGGACGCCTATGCGCTGGAGGAAGCGCTGCAGTTGAAAGAGAAGCACGGGGGTGAGGTCATCGCTTTGTGCGCTGGTCCTGCGCGGGCGGCCCAGACGATCCGCGAAGCGCTGGCCAAGGGCGCCGATCGTGCCATCCACATCGAAGAAGAAAACTTGTCGGCTCTGGACACGTTGGGGCTGGCAAAACTACTGGCCAAAGCCGCCGCAGGAGAACAGCCCGATCTCATCCTGACCGGTTTGCAGTCCGACGATCTGGGTTACGGTCAAACCGGTGTGGTGCTGGCGGAAGTGCTGGGTTTGCCGCATGGCACCATCATCATGCAGGTGGAGAAGCTGGACAAAGGCATTCGGGTAAAGCGGGAGTTGGAAGACGGCTGGTTTCAGCATGTCGAGATGCCGCTGCCGGCCGTGCTCACCATTCAGTCTGGAATCAACAAGCTCCGTTACGCGACGCTTATGGGCATCAAGAAGGCCAAGACCAAAGAGATCAAGAAGGTAACTCCCGCGGAACTTGGGGTGGCTTCCGCCTCTACCGCGGTGATTGAGAAAGTGTACGCGCCGCAGCGCTCGAAACAGACCCAGATTCTGGAGGGCACGGCACGGGAAGCAGCGGCGAAGTTGGTCGAGAAACTGCGGTTCGAGGTGCGTGTTATATGAGCGGCGTATTAGTAATCATGGAACAGCGCGGCGACGCATGGAACCGCATGTCGCTCGAAACGTTAGCGGCTGGTCAACAGATGGGACCGGACGTGGTTGCGGCTGTGGTGGGGCGCTCGATGGACGCGCTCGCGGGCGAACTGTCCAGGAAGAAACTCGCACGTGTGTACTCGGTCAATCATGAGTTGCTGGCACAGTACACCGCCGATGGCTACACGGCCGCGCTGGAACAGTTAATTCGTAAGGTGAACCCGTCCCTGGTGCTTTTTCCTCACACCTATCAGGTCCGGGATTTCGCGCCGAAACTCGCCACCCGCTTCCACCAGGTGCTGATCAGCGACGTGGTTGGCAGCCACTCCGAGGGCGGCGCTCTGGTCTTTGTGCGGCAACTCTTCCAGGGCAAGCTGAATGCGGATGTGAAGCCGGGCGGCCCCGAGCCGCATTTTGCTTCGATCCAGGCGGGCGCGTTCCGGGCGGATCAGGTGCAGGATGGAACCGCCGAAGTGGAGCCATTCACTCCAGAGCTTTCATCCAGCGCCATCCGGCAACGTCCCATGGAGCCGTTCCGCGAATCCGCCCGGGCTGTCGATTTGACTGCCGCCGACATTATCGTCTCGGTGGGCCGCGGCATCAAGGAAAAGGACAATATTCATATCGTCGAGGAACTCGCCAAATCGCTGGGAGCGGAGCTGGCCGCGTCCAGGCCTATCTGCGACAACGGATGGCTCCCCATGGAACGCCAGGTCGGCAGCTCCGGGCAGACGGTCTCGCCCAAAGTATATATGGCTGTCGGGATTTCAGGAGCGATTCAACACCTGGTCGGGATGAAGGGCGCCAAAACCATTGTGGCGATCAATAAGGATTCCAATGCGCCGATCTTCGAAGTGGCGGATTACGGAATAGTGGGGGATCTGTTTGAAGTGGTACCCGCGCTGATCGAGGAAATAAAGAAGATCAAGTGAATTGTCATTATGTGAAATTCAGGTCCGTTTGGGACAATGTTGTTTTCTTCTTCTGTTAGTCGCTTCGTCCCAGCCCCTCCCCTTTTTGGGTGAATACGAGCGAGAGCGGTCCTCGTCCAATCACAGGAATGTCTTGTGCAGGTACGACTTTGAAGAAAACATGAAGTACTCAAAACTCACAGTCTTCGACAATCGGGCGCTGGTGTATGAGGTTTCTGAATTCGGCTAGCTGGATATCCGCTTGACTCAGGTAACCGCTGCGGAACTGGTTTTCGCGCTGGTTGCTGGTTTCGGGTGAACAATCAGGTCATAGGTCACGGGATCG
>JBBSHP010001072.1:0-2102 GCA_038232555.1 Bryobacterales bacterium | reverse complement strand
TTTACTCAGGGAAGACAAAGAGTTGAAAAGCCTGGCTCACGGGCCTGGTGGGCGAGACCGCGAGGCCCGCAGCCCGGCGTCACCGTTGCCGCCGCTGATGGAACCACTGTCGCCTTGAGGGTGAAAACGCGCAAGAGTCTGGTCTGCGGGTCCGCGCCGAACCGCCTTATCAGCACGGAGTATCTGAAACGTCCCGATGAAAAGCTGGGCACGGCAGGCGAGATCGAGAAGCTCCTTTGAGGCAAAGCGTACTCCGCGCTATTGGTAAATATCGGGGCCGCGTAACGGTTGTGTTCGCCATAACCCGATCCTCAGCCGATGCGCAAGTATCCTACCTAAGGGCTGTCGTTAGTATGTGATTTGTCCGGTTGAAAGAATATGTGATTTGTCCGCTTAGCCAAGGTGGTCGACGATTTGGGTAGTGACCGAACCCGGATCGATGAGCGCCACTGCCGTGGAGCGAACGATGAAGCTGCAGGATGTAATTTTGAAAGCGATGGCGAAGAAGATCAACTGGTTGGAGGCGGCCGAGATCATCGGCGTATGCGACCGGACGATGCGCCGGATGCGAGAGAGTTATCAGCAGTTCGGCTATACCGGGCTGATGGATCGGCGGCGTGGAAAGCAGAGCGCTCACCGGGTGCCAATGGAGACGGCGGAACAGGTATTGCGTCTGTATCGGGAGGTTTATTTCGATCTGAACACCCGTCACTTTCACGAGAAGCTGCGGGACGAGCACCAGATTGAGTTGAGCTATACCTGGGTACAACTGGCGTTGCAGGGAGCGGGACTGGTAGCGAAACGGCGCAAACGGGGACCGCACCGCCGCCGGCGTCCGCGACGCCCGTTACCCGGGATGCTTCTGCATATCGATGGCAGTAAACATCGCTGGCTGAACGATGACCGCTGGCACGACTTTCTCGTCATTCTGGACGATGCGACAAGCGAAATTTACTACGCCCAGTTAGTCGAGGAGGAGTCCACCCGGACTGTGATGGCGGGGTTGCGGGAGGTGATCGAAACGCGAGGGCTGTTCTGCGCCTTGTACAGCGACCGTGGCAGCCATTTCTTTGTCACCGTGAAGGCGGGCGACAAGGTGGACAAGCACCGGCTGACGCAGGTCGGACGAGCCATGAAAGAGCTGGGTGTGCAGATGATCCCGGCATACTCACCGCAGGCACGGGGCCGCTCGGAGCGTAGTTTCGGGACGTGGCAGGGGCGTTTGCCGCAAGAACTTCGCCTGGCGAATATCACGACCGTAGAAGCTGCCAATGAGTTTCTCCGGAACCGCTACATCGCGAAATTCAACGAACAGTTCGCGGTTGCCGCGGAAGAGAAAGGCACGGCATTCCGCCGTTCGAGCCGCTCGGACCTTAACTGGATTTTTACCGTTCAGACGGAGCGTATGGTGGCGAACGACAATACAGTTGCGATTGCGGACCGCTCGTGGCAACTGGACAAGACACGTTTCCGGCACACCTTGGCCGGCAGCACAGTGATGATTCACGAACATCTGGATCGAACCGTATCGATTCGCTTCGGACCCCACGTTGTCGGACATTTCGAAGCTGACGGACGAGCGCTAACAAAGACCAAAGAATGCGGTGGAAAAGGCGGGAGTGCGGAAGGCGGCGAAAACCAAAAGCAGGTTTCCTCCCCCTCCCACACTCCCTCGGGAATCTCGCCAAAAACGCGAGATTCCCACTTTCCCACCGCATCTACCGCTGTAGATGTTTTCAAACCAAAGAAGCGGGCGGCTCGCGCCGCCTAAAACCAAAACCGGACAGATCACGTGTTAATTAAACCGGACATCTTGACTTGTTAACGACATGGTGTACGCGCTGCCCTCGCCCTTGTCCCGGGAAGTGCCAAGCACCGTCATTTTCAACCGCCGCCTTCTTCGCCGCCCAGCATCAAACCAGGGAAGGTAGGGTTGCCCTTCGAATCTTTCCCGCCTTCGTAGATTTTCGCGAGCGAATTCACTTGCGGCGCGGTGACAGCTTTCGGGGTCCGCGCGGTACAGAGCAGCGGGAAAAGTCGCCGACAATGCCGTCCTCCACTCCATCTTGCGCGTCGCACGCCGCAAGCACCGCATTGCTGAT
>JBBSHP010001071.1:0-2109 GCA_038232555.1 Bryobacterales bacterium | reverse complement strand
TTGTTCGTATATTCGAAGGGAAAATCGTAAGGGGAGTGCGGCTCAAGGAAGCTGACCCACAGAGCGAACGGCTGATCTTTGTTGGACTGAAGGAACCGCTCCGCTTCAGTCGCCTGAAAGCTGGCGCGCATGTCGGATTCATAACGCGGGTACGGCAGCTTATCTGCGTTCAGCCAGATTCGCGCAGGATCTTTCAGCGGCTTCCAGGCCGGCTTCACTGGTGTGCCTGGGGGCAGAGGCCGGGGCGTTTCCATTTGCCATTGCCGCGTTAGAACATCCTCGGTTTCAACCAGATCGAACCCATGCACACCAGGAATGCCCGGGCGATTGAAGTGCATCTTACCGAAGACCGCGGTCCTGTAACCGGATTGTTGGAACAGCTTCGCCAACGTTGGCTTGTTCGCCGCGAGAGGAGTAGAAAGCCGAGTGACTCCTGCCATATGAGGGAGTTGTCCCGTGAACAGACTTTGCCGTGAGGGTGTGCAAACGGGTGAGTTGCAGTAGTGGCTCGCGAATCGCATACCTTGGGCTGCCAACCGGTCCAAATTCGGTGTCTGGGCCTGACGGTTGCCGTCCGAACCCAAGACATAGCCGGCATGGTCGTCAGCAAGGATGAAAACGAAGTTCGGTTTCTTCGCTGCCGCAGGCGTCAATACGGCGGAGCCTAGGCCCCCCAGCCCACCCAGCAGTGTTCGGCGCGAAATCATGTATTCAATCCTATCCTGGCCGCAGCACCTGCAGGCCGGTGGTGGTATTGCACCCTACCATCCTCGATGCGCGTGAGAGCATCTAACAGATTGAAAGTGCTAGGCATTAGATTGGCCATACGAGTGCCTGAAGAAGATTAAGGAGACACCACTCATGAAGCTTGGAGACAGATCCAAACTGACGCAGGTTGCCCTGCTCCTGACGGGCGCGCTTTTGCTGACGGTGGTGCCAGGCATCCAGAGCTTTGCAGTCGCGCAGGACTATTCCGCTCCGCCGAGTTTCGCTCCGAGGCAGCTGGACAATCTGGTTTCCAGGATCGCTTTATATCCCGATCCTTTGTTAGCCCAAATCTTCGCCGCGGCCTCGTTTCCGGAGCAGATTCCCGATGCGGCGCGCTGGGCGAATCACAACCAGAACCTGCGTGGAAATGAGTTGGCCGACGCGATCTACGAGTCCAACCTGCAATTCGATCCTGCTGTGCAGGCCTTGATTCCGTTTCCCGCCGTGCTCGATATGATGGCCCGTGACATGGAATGGACCAGCCAGATGGGCGAGGCTGTGCTAGCCGACCGGCGGGATGTAATGGACTCGGTGCAAAGGATGCGGCGGACCGCCGATGAGTATGGCTATCTGCAGAGCAACCAGCAGATGCGGGTTGCGAACAACGGGTACGGTATCGCCATCGAACCGGTGGACCCGTCGCTGATTTATGTGCCGGTTTATGATCCTTACGTCGTGTATGCGGCGCCTCGCCCTGGCTTCTTCACCGGCGGAGCGATCCGGATCGGCTCTGGCTATCCCATCGGAGCCTTCAGAGGTTGGGGTTGGGGCGGTGGCTTCAACTGGACCGATCATTCCGTGTACGTGAATCGCGCTGTGTGGGGACGCACCTGGAACAACCGTGCTGCCTACGCCCATGACTATGGGAATTGGGACCGAGGCGCATGGCGAAATAACTACACCAACAGGAACGTAACAATATACAACAACCGCACCGTGTACCAGAACGAGAACGTTCATCGCTCCAACAACAACCACTCGAACTCCGGAAACGATTACCGCGGCATGCAGCAGGGAGTGCAGCAAGCTCCGGTGGTCCAGAATGGCTATTATAGCCGGAACAACGGGCGCCAGTTCAGCAACAGCGGCTACGGGAATACTGCGGCACCCCCCGTTGCTCCGGTGGCCCCAGCGTCTCCAACGATGGATTCCTACCGGCCAAACCGTGGCGCGTATCGCGGCGAACAATCGGCTCAGGTGGCCCCGGCCGCTCCGGTAGTAAATACGTATCAGCAGAACCCGAACCGTGACGCGTATCGCAATGTGAACGGCAACAGGGATGGCAGCACTTTTAGAAACCCAGGCATGTATCGCGGAGCGCAATCCGCTCCGGCTGTTCCC
>JBBSHP010001070.1:0-2110 GCA_038232555.1 Bryobacterales bacterium | reverse complement strand
CTTATACGGATCGAGCTGGGCGGGATCCGGACCGGCCGCGGCTGTGCTTCCGCCCATCAGGCTGCCGATGGCGCCGACGACGCTATCGAGCGGCCCCTGGCTATCTTTCATTTCCTGCACTACGGATTTCGCGGAGGCGATGAAGCCATCCGCCAGGATCGCCTCGCGTTCCAGCGCGGCGCGGAACATGATCGCGCGCGATCCAAATTCGCTCTTCAACGCGCCTTTGATTTTGGAATCGTCGATCGCGTCGTGCGCAAAGCGATCGTGCACGTCAGTATGCACGCGCCCAAAATGAATAAACTCGATCGGCATCTTCGGATCGAAGATGTTGGGGTGCTCGAGAGCGGTGGCTCCGGGAGTATTCTGGCTCGGGTCGTCAATCGCACCGGCCTTAACGAATTTCGCGTCCACCTTCTGCATCGAAGGCGCGGGAGCAGACGCCGGGCTGCCGCCCAGGAGAGAGGACGCCTTATCGGCTAGACCGCTAATCAGGCCGCCCATTGTCCTCCACTAACAGCGTTCATGGATGACACTCTTCCAGCTTGGCCTTGGTGGCTCCGTCCAGGTCACCCGTGGCATTCAGTTTGTGCTTGTTCTGAAATGCCGTGAGCGCGGCTTTGAGCGTATCGTTCACCTCGCCGTCCTCGGCCCCGCAGTTAAATCCCAAATTGTTTAACCGCTGCTGCGCTCCCGATATAGTATCGATCGGATTCAGATGCCCGATCCTGACCGGATATTCTTCCTTGCCTCCACGTAGCTTCAAGGTGCCCATCTTCGCGTTAGCGGGTACAACGTGCTCCAACTTGCCGTCTCCGCCGGTGGTCCCTTGCAGAGGTTTGCCATCCACCACCAGCGTGTACGGTTCGTTGGCACGCGGCTCACCCATCATGAGCAATTGCAGTTTGAACTTCACCTGCTGTCCTTTCAGCTTGAATGGGTGCCGCGCGTTGGTGCCACGGGATTCTTCCTTAATCTCCAGCTCCGGAACAAAGACTTCGTCGCCCTCGAACAGCACATTCGGATCCTTGCGCTTCGCCTTCAGCCCGGCATTGTTCCCGTGGTTCCAGATGGTTTCCCAAAAGAACCCATTCTCTTTGGCGATGCTCGTGATGCTGTCGCCCAAACTTACGGTCACGACCGGCATACAGAATTCACTTCGACTCCCATGCTTCTTTATCCAACTCGGGGAAAGTGATTTTCACTTGTCCCGGATCAATACCGGCGACGCGCGCGAATCCTTTCTCGTCCAGCGATCCGGAAGCCACCGAGTCGTCCGGCAAACCGATCCGGTACGCCGCACCCGCCGCCGGAGTTCCGTCCGGATTCTCCAGAGTAATCTCTACCCATGCTGTCTTGTCTGTCTTATCTTTATCTTCGGACTTTCCGTCGCCGGAGGGCGGCGAGTGGGTAGGCCCCGAGGCGGCCGCCAACGACGCAAGCTCAGCCACGGACATGGCTGCGAGCTGGGTCTTGAAGGACGCACCCCCTGGAACCGAATTGTCGGCAATCAGTGCTGTGCCGGGCCCAAGCGGGGAGACCAGGCTGCCCGCTCCTCCCGATAGGGGCGCTCCGCCGCTGTTCATCTTTACCATCGTGCCCACGATCGTGACTCCGGCGGCATCGATCGTAACGTGGCCGCCCGGCCCTTGAATCGTCAACCCGGCGCCCGCCAGCAACGTTATCTTCCCGCCCGCCTTGATGGATATGTCGCCTCCCACGGTTTCGCTGAGTTTGCCGCCGAATTGCAGCGCGACATCGCCATCCACCTTCATCGAGTAGGACCCGCTGACCTGATAGGCCGCCTTGCCGCCAATCGCCTGGTGCGAGTCGCGCGCGATTTCCTGCATCTGATCGCGACCGGCTTTAATGTGGCAATCGCGAGTGACCTCTTCATATCGATCGCGCTTAACGACAAGGTGCCGATCGCGGCCAATCCACTCACGCCGGTCGTTTTCTATCCTGACATCCAAATCTTTTTGACCATGGATAAAGATCTGTTCGGAGTCCTTCTTGTCCTCGAAACGGACCTCGTTAAATCCCCCGCCTCCGATGGAACTGCGGGATTTAACGCCACTGCGTGTTTTGTGCTCCGGGAGCGTGTAGGAGG
>JBBSHP010001069.1:0-2111 GCA_038232555.1 Bryobacterales bacterium | reverse complement strand
GCTTCTCCATACCTTCACCTTCTCCGGCCCGCGAGGCATTACCCCCGCGTTCGGATATGGCGCTCCTCATCCGAGCGCCAGAGGGACTTCAACCCTCCTGAGCAATGCGCTGCTCAGCGCACACTACGGATGGATCCGCCCCTGTGCACCGCTTCCGTACTCTCGCCCTTATGGTTCTTCCACTTGGGGTTCTCCGTTAGCATCGGTGCTCCAGGTTCCCACGTTCCGCACTACCGCCTCTAACAAGTTCAGGCCACCTAAATGCCGGATGCCGCTTCGTCCGTAAACAGGCTTCGCCGAAGCTGATCCCGCGGCAATGCGCCTCCGCGGTTTTGACATCGTCCTTCCGCTTTCGACACGTCATCAGTGGTTCCCATGCGGTCCTCTCCTTGTCAGACATCTGACCTGGTTCTTGCCAGGCCTTTTCCTTCCGTGCTCACGACCATGGCTTTTGACCACAGCCGCCGGGGGTGATTTGGAACCTGCTCCTGTAAGCCGGTTCCGAGGGGCCTGCCCTCATCGGTACTGCAGTTACGTACATCGGGCCTTGCGGCCCTTTGCGCTCGTGGCGCACGCGCATCTGCGGATAAGTTGATGCGTTTTTTGCTAAAATTCAACTCCGGCCCTTTCGACAATCGCAGAGGATGGAACTGTCGCTCCCCAGTGATCTCAGTTTACTTTAGGTGGGCGAGATAGCTCAAAGCGGCGGCGAGTTGCGCCGACACTAAGTGATGGCCCAGCCTGAGTTTAGTGTTGGGAAAATAAACTCAATTTTGCCGTGACCGCACGACAGCGCCTTTTATCCCAGCATGGCCGCCGGGCGTAGTTTTCGAATCCAAGCGACGAACTCGTCCGGCACGGGCATGGTCGACAAGCGGCCCTGGCGCGCACGGAGCGCTGGCACGCGTCAACCAGTGGGTCATTTATTCGCCCCGTTTGTGGTCAACTGATCTTGCTCTTTCTGTTAAATGTCTGAGAGTGTTTCGCCACTTATTGCCACTTATTGCGATTTGTCTTGACACTGCGGCTATTAACGCGCAGTATTTAACCGTCCCCTCAGCGTTTAGCAGCGTTTATTAGAACAAACAAAGTAATCTGGAGGAACCCGTATGCGCAAAGTGCGCCCAATATCGCTCAGCCGAAGTGTCGCCGCATTCAGAACAGTAATCATTCCCGGACTTCTGCTTACCATCTCCGCCTTATCGGCCCAAACAGTTAAGAGCCCAACCACCATCTCCGGTATAGCCGTAGATGAAAAGGGGACGCCGGTACAAGCCAATATCACAGCGATGACCCTGGGCCTCACGCAATCGAAATTCAGTGCTCCCAATGGCGCTTTCCTGTTCAGTTCTCTCCCCGCAGGCGCCTATGTCCTCTGTGGCGAAACTCTCCCCAAGATCACGCCTCCTACTCAAAGTCTTACGCTCCCCACCAAAATTGGATCGGACGACCGCCCCCTGGATTCCTGCGCGTGGCTGGATTTCTCATCCCCAAAGATCACCATCGCCGCCGGAGAGCTTCGAAGCGGAGTCAAGGTAACCGTGAAGCAAGGCCGCCTGATCACCATCCGCGTGAACGATCCTCAAAAACTGCTGCCACCGAAGAAAGGCCAGGATTCCGGCAACGAACTATCGCTGCGCCTCGCTGGGCCCAGCGGCCTGGTGCGTAGGATTCCCATTCTTGAAGAAGACGCCAACGGCCGAACCCACGGCATTGTAATCCCCTACGACACCCCCCACAAGCTCTCGATCCAAAGCACAATCTTCTCTTTAATTTAACGGACCAAAGCAACCGCGACATTTCCGCTTCCGCTCCCGTCGTGATCCAAGCCACGCGCCTGGCCGCGGTAACTCAGTACGTCGTCAACGTGAAAACCAAGGCGTCGAATGATCGGACGCTCCTGGAGCGCCAGCCCGAGTCTGGCGCTGCTGCTGTTCGCGGGACGCATCATGTCCGCACAGGCGCCCCATAACGATTCCGTGTCGCCTCCAAATAGCGGCGGCCCGGTAGGTATCAGTCAGCCCTTTACCTTCACCTTTTCCGATACGGCTGCGGGCGGCGCTTCCAACATTGACTGGGTTGAGTTGGATTTCGGCTCGGTCCTCGGCGCG
>JBBSHP010001068.1:0-2117 GCA_038232555.1 Bryobacterales bacterium | reverse complement strand
GTTCTCAAACTAGCGGCACAATGCAAACTGCCAAAGCGCCGGAAGCGGCGGTCCTATCCGCGCGCGGCGTGGCGGCACCAGACAGGGTTTCCCTTCAGGAAAGATGGGACAAAGTAAGTGGCATTGGGCATTCCTGCCTGCCTTCTCACATCCCGATACCGACTCGCCCCGCCCCTGAAATCCGCGCCATCCTTCAAACTCTCACCGCCATGAGCCAAGCCAAGCGCGAAGAACACACCTACCAGCCCACTACCAGTCTTCCGGTGAGAGCAAAGGCTGGGCACCCCGTCGTAACGGAAGCACAGGTGCAGCGCTGGCTAAAAAGCTGGCAGAGGCGCTTGGCCCTGGACGATTGGGAAATCAGCGCCCACGTCGTGCGCAGCCGGGATTTAAAACCCGACACACTCGGGAACCTGCGCTGGAATAGTGCCAACAAAACCGCAACCATTCGCGTCATGGATGCTTTTGATTACGACCTGCCGGCCCCCGAGATCGAAACCGATATGGAATACACCGTGGTCCATGAGTTGCTTCACCTCCAGCTGGCCATGCTCCCCAGGGCCGCGAGTGCTAAGGACATGGAAGAGCGTGTCGTTAACCGGCTGGGCGAAGCCCTGTTCTCTCTCGAGAAGGGCCCTCGCTACCGCCCTCGGACGGGCCTGGCTTACATTTCCGCGAAAGAAAGGTCGGCCTCTGAGGCCAGCCGTTCGGCCAGATAGGCCGCTCAAAACCGAAACCCCCGTCCTGGTCCGCGTGAGATCCTGACGCCGTCATGCGGCGTGCCTGAAAATGAGAGTATGCACTCTCCGAGTTCAGACAAATTCACCGTAGGCCTGATCCAAATGAGCTGTGCGCTCGATCCTGCGGAAAACCTCGCGAAAGCCGAAGCCCGCATCCCTGAGGCCGCTGCGCGGGGAGCGCAGATCATCTGCTTGCAGGAGCTGTTCCGGTCCCAGTATTTCTGCCGTGAAGAGAACGCCGAGCTGTTTGCACTGGCGGAATCCATCCCCGGCCCCACCACCCAGGCACTCGGCAAACTGGCCCGAGAGCATTCCGTGGTGGTCATCGCGTCTCTGTTTGAGCGCCGCGCTGCGGGGCTGTATCACAACACTGCCGCCATCATCGGCGCGGACGGCGAGATCGCCGGCATCTATCGCAAGATGCACATCCCCGACGATCCGCTCTACTTCGAGAAGTTTTATTTCACTCCCGGCGATCTCGGCTTCCTCAACTTCGACACACGCTACGGCCGCGTCGGCGTGCTGGTTTGTTGGGACCAGTGGTATCCCGAAGCCGCCCGCATGTCGGCTATTCGCGGCGCCAACATTCTGTTTTATCCAACCGCCATCGGCTGGCATCCGGCCGAGAAAAAAGAATACGGCCAGCCTCAACTGGAGGCTTGGCGTACCATTCAGAAAGCGCACGCCATCGCAAATGGGATTTACGTGGCAGCCGTCAATCGCGTAGGCTTTGAAGGACCCGCCGATCATGGTCTCGAATTTTGGGGATCCTCCTTCGTATCCGATCCGTTCGGCCAGCTGATCGCAGAGGCATCCTCTTCCGACGAAGAGATTCTCGTCGTGGAGTGCGACCCGCGCCGTATGGAAGAGGTCCGGCGAAACTGGCCGTTCCTGCGTGACCGCCGCATCGACGCATACGCACCGATTGTCAATCGTTGGCTGGACTAAGTCCGATGCGCCTGCCGGCAGAGTGGGAGCCGCACGATGCCACCTGGTTAGCCTGGCCGCACGAAGCCACGGATTGGCCCGGGAAGTTCGCTGCCATTCCCTGGGTTTACGGCGAGATTGTACGCAGGCTCGCAGCCGTGGAGAAGGTGCGAATTCTGGTCGCGAACAGTGCCGCTGAAAAAAAGGCGCGCCGCGTGCTTCGCAAATGTGCAGCGAACCTGGCCCAGGTCGAGTTCTTCCCGTGTCCAACCAACCGGAGCTGGACGCGCGACTACTGCCCCCTCTTCGTTCAAGCGGACTCCGGCCAACTGATCGCGACCGACTGGATCTTTAATGGTTGGGCCAAGTACGACAATCATCATTTCGATAATGCGGTACCTGAACTCCTGGCCGGTCAGCTTCAGATGCTTCGCATTGAGACGGGGGTGG
>JBBSHP010001067.1:0-2117 GCA_038232555.1 Bryobacterales bacterium | reverse complement strand
CTCTGCGTAGGCCACGCCAAGTCGTGTCCAGTCCGCTGGAACTGCGCTGTTGAAGTGTTTGGCCGTCAAGTGCAACCCGGCCATCTAATCCGAAGTTCTTAAGCCTGTAATCGGCAAGATGAGGCAATACAGGGCGATAGCGGGATTTGCGGCTCTGCTTACTGCCTACAAACCGGCTGATATCGGAGAGAATTAGTTACTTGAATCGAAGGGTGACGTCAAGGAAGGCAAAGGCTTGCTGTTGAACGGGAGTGGGCGTGGTGAGCATATCGAAGGCGGGAATTTTTTTGTCTTTGGGTTGAATCCGGTTTTTGACGATGGTGGCCAGATCGGCGAGCAGAGTTTGAAAGCTGTGTACCGGGATGCCATCGGCTGTTTTCCTGGTGGCGGCTTTGCGCTTGGCGGCGGCGGAACGTTGCGCGGGGGCGACGACGGAAGCACGGGCCGCCTGGGCGGCTGTTTTGTCGCGATCGTCGAAAAGAACGGGTGCCAGCAGTTGACGCATATGCCACTCCACATAGCAGGCCAGCATGCAGAGCAGGATGTGCGCACGCACCCGATCGGGCAGACGGTGATGGATGGGGCGCACATGCAGGTCGACGGTTTTCAGACTGCAAAAAGCACGTTCGACTCCTGACAGGCTCTTGTAGCCGGCTACCACCTGCTCGCTGGATAAGGCTTCTTTGTCGACACTGGTGCGGATGACATAGATGCCATCGAGGCTCTGTTCGCGCTCGATGTTGGCGGTCTTGCGTTGGTACTGAAAACTGTCTTCTTCAAGGGTGAGCTGGAAATGCTTGCCCATCTTATAGCGGTTGAGAATCTTACCGGCGCGGATACCGCCGTTCTGTTTGCCGCGCAAGGGCCTCCTGGCGCGCTGGGTGGCGACAGCAATCTTCTCCAGCTGCTTCTCGGTGGCGGCCGGCAGAGCGGGTCTCTTGCGCGAGCGCGCTTCGGCCAGCAGCGGAGTGAAACAAGCGACCAGGCGTTTGCCGGGAAAGTCCGGGTGAGCGAGCTCGACCAGATCGGCCTGATCGAACAAAGACATCTGCAACTGACCGTCCCGCGCCAGTTTTTGTATCTGCGCGGCGCGCAGCGCCGAGATCCATTCGATGCCGAGAGCAGCGGGCAAGTCCTCGCGAATGCGCGCGCTGGTGAGCATGCCGCGGTCGCCGACCAGCACGACGCGCCGGAGACCGAATCGTTCGCGCAGTTTATTCACCTGAGTGGCAACGGTTTTAGGATCGGGCCAGTTTCTCTTCGATGCGCGGCTGCCGCGCGAGCAACCAGTCCATTGCGGAATAGAGTTCGGATTCATCGGCGGCGTCCAATGCCAGCGTTTCTCCGAGACTGCTGTGAAGCGTATCGGAATGCAGCCCGCGCGCAGTAGCGAGTTTGGAAGCGGGATCGACGATACGGGCGACGATCATGGCAACGGCAAGATCGCGTGGGCGGCTGGGCTTGGAGTCGAGGATGGAATCGAGCTCAAGTTTACGAAGAGAACCGAGAACGGCCGCGACGTGACCGTGAGGCCGGGAGCGTTCAATGTGAAAGGCGTCAGGCAAGGCGAAACCGCCGGTGGCGCGCGGGCTGGAGAGACAGCGCCGCAAGGCTTCGATCTGCTCGGGGCGGAGATGAGTGATGTTTGCGATGGTACGAGACTTGACCTTGCCGGCCTCGCGGAAGGATTCGCGGAGAAGAATGGCGGGTGGCGAGTCGCGATTGGGCACGGTGGCGACGTACATGCTTACTAAATACCACAGCATCTCTACTGCTACAAGAGGTAAGTTACATATAATACATGCCTACAGAAAGCTGGGGAAACAGACCTTACTTCATCAAAACAGACGGCTTATTTGGGTAAGAATATAGTTGACACACCCAACGGGAGGATGTAAGGTGGAACTTGGATTAAACGAAGGACTCCCGCTTGTCGGAGTCCGTGAATATGGTGAGGGCTACCCGGTTGAATTAATTCGCAACGATGAAAATGGGCGGCTGATGATTTCGGTTCAAAACGAAGGCGGAAATAATTCAACTATGGTAGATCTACAAGATTTAATTGACGGGCTTCGTTTCGGTCCAGCCCAAGGTCGGACCGGGTCCGGGTTTATCTT
>JBBSHP010001066.1:0-2121 GCA_038232555.1 Bryobacterales bacterium | reverse complement strand
GCGGGTGATTAGTTCCTTGCGGGTCTGCTGAATCGCGTTGTTTACTTCAGCTAGATCGATTTTCGAAACAATGTCAAAAGTGTTATCAGGCATTCGCGTTGTGGTTGTCGTTCAATGCTACCAGAACCCGCTCCGTGATCTCTTGGATCAAGGCTGGTAAAGCGGCGTCCAGGGCGATCGTAATGGCAGCGCGCACTCTTTCGGTATCCAGATCCTGCGCGGGTTTCGGGCGGCCTGGCGGCGGGGTGGCGGCCATCTGTTCCGCGAAAAGACCTCGGGCCAGACGGGCCTCTACGAGCAGAGGCTGGATGGTGGCCATAACCAGAGATGCTTCGAAAGGCTTTTTGAGAATGCCATCACAGCCCGCGCGCCTGGCTTCCTCTTCATCGAAAGGCTCGAGCAAACCCGCGGTCAGCACTACCCGGGCGTGCCGGTGCCGGGGGTGAGCCTTGACGTAACGGCATACTTCCAGTCCGGACCGGTTGGGCAGGAAAACATCGGCGAGTACCAGGTCGGGGTCGACATCGGCCAAACGGAGCAGGGCCGTTTCTCCGTCCGTCAAGCTGACCACTTCAAAGCCCTCCTCGCGGAGGATCCGCTCTCCCATGCGCTGAGCGTGCGGGCTGTCATCCGCCAGGAGGATCCTGGCCATCAAAAATTGGAAGGCGGAGTGGGAGTGGTGCTAAGCGGTGGGCCCGCCGGGACAGCGGGAGCCACCACCGGCGGTTTGGCGGCGGTGGGTTGCTCCTTGCCTTTTTTCTTCTTCTTAGCTTTTTGCGGCTTCGGCTGATAATTGCTGGGCAACTGCTGCGGTTGTGCAGCCGCACCGGCAGGAGCGGCACTGGGCTCAGTGGGCGCCTGTCCACCGGAAGGTGCCGCTTGACTAGGCGGCTGAGGAGTGCTCGCGGGAGGATTCTGGCGCGCATCCGGCTGGGTCGTGAGAGCGTTGGAGTCGCCGATAATCGAAGCTCCTACGTCCGTAACACCCGTGCTGGCTCCAGGCGGAAGCGGGACGCTGGCGGGAACAGTGGGCCGCATGGCAGTCATGGCCGGTTGGCCGGATTTCGCTGCGACATGCACATCGGGACCGCGCTTCAAAAAGCCGGTGGATTTATTGACCATGCCAGCTTTGGTCCGATTATCGATCTCGTACTTCATGCGGTCATAAGCGGCACGGTCGGCTTGCGGAATCGGTAACTCCAACGCTGTCAACCGTTTCTTGGCGTTTTCTACATAATCACTTAACGGGTATTCACGTACGATGCGTGCGTAAGATTCCCCTGCCTTTGCGCGGAAGCGATTGCCCATCTTGCTATACGCCTCGCCGGTTTCCCACAGGGCCTCGTCCGCCTTGCTATACAGCGGATACGCATCTGCGAGCCGATTGAGCCGATTGGCCGCGGCAGGGTTGCTGCCTTTCTTGAGGTAGAAGCTGCCCACCCGGAACTCACCTTCGGCAATGGCTTCCTGGATATTCCGCAGGATTTGCTGCGTTTCAGGGACGAATTTGCTGTTCGGGAATTGGACAATCAGGGAACGGCACTCGTCTTCAGCTCGAAACGCCTGGTTCGGGTCGCGATCGGCTTTCTCCATCTGGCGGTAATGGATTTGACAGATTTTCTGCTGCGATTCGGCGGCTTCTTCCAGCGTGGGATAAAAGAGAATAAAGTCCTTGTATTCGGCTTCGGCTTGAGCCAAGCCGTGAGACCCACCCTCCCGATACCAGCTATCCGCGATGGCGAGTTTCGCCTTTGCCAGGAACTCGCTCTGATCGTAGGTATTGATCAGAGTGTTCAGGGTGATCCGAGCCACTTCGTACCGGCCATGCTCGATGTCATCAATAGAACGATCAAACAGAACCTTGTCGGGCTGTTTGGTGTCCTTCGTGATCGGGTTGTCGTATTTCCTGCGACGGAAACCGCAAGAAGTTAAGAGTCCTGTAAGAACTGTAAAAACAATAAGATAACGGAGCATAATTAATCCTTTGCTAGACTCGCACCCAGGTCGCTTCGCGAGCGGTCTTTTCCATCTCCCGAAAAGTTGCTTCAGGATCGGCGGTGTGAAAAATCGATGAGCCTGTGACGATCCAGTCACAGCCCGCCCGTACTGCATCGGCGATGT
>JBBSHP010001065.1:0-2122 GCA_038232555.1 Bryobacterales bacterium | reverse complement strand
GCGTCCGAACACGAATAACTACACTTTGGACGGCGCGGATAACGAAGATCCGTTCTTGAATACTCCTTCTGTCTTTCCAAACCCCGATGCTCTGGCCGAATTCAGCATGCAAACCAATGCATATTCGGCGGATCGCGGGAAGAATGCCGGAGCGTTGATGAATGCCGTCACAAAGTCAGGAACAAATCAGTTCCACGGAACCCTTTTTGAGTTCCTCAGAAACGACGTCCTGAACGCCCGCGATTTCTTCTCGAACGCGGCGCCTCCTTTCAAAAGGAATCAGTATGGCGGCACGTTTGGCGGTCCTATCCGGAGGAACAAAACGTTCTTCTTTGCCTCCTATCAAGGTACGCGCGAGCGCAGCGCGCCGGGCGCAACAACGCCAACCGTTTTCACCGCGGCCCAGCGCCGGGGCGACTTTTCGGCTTCCATTAAACCAATCAAAGATCCCCTGGGCGGCAACTTCCCGTTCAACATGATCCCGGCGAACCGCATTAGTCAGGTGTCGCTCAATTTTCTAAACGCATTTGTGCCTCTTCCAAATGCCAGTGGAGGTCTGTACTCTTTTGCAAGCCAGCAGGCCATTGACGACGATCAGATTGTCGCCAAAGCGGACCATAACTTTTCCACACGCGATCAGTTATCGGGACGCTTCCTCTGGTCCAAGAACAATACGAATCAGGTCGTTAACAACACGACGTTGCCGGGCTTTCTTGCGTTGATCCAGTATCGGAATTGGAATGCCGCAGTCACCCAGACCCATATCTTCTCCCCCACCTTGATCAATATTTTCACATTCGGCTTTAACAACATCACCCGTAAGCAACTGCCGATTATTCCGGTTCAGAAAACCTGGGGGGACCTGGGTTCTGGAATTGTTCGTGCGGCCGACGGGCCCATCGGCTATGACACGCAGGTAGATGGCTATTTCCATCCGCAATCCCGTTATCCTCTTCAGCAGTTCCGCAAAAGTTTTCAATATTCGGAGGGTTTGAACTGGTCCAGAGGCGCGCACAGTTTCAAGTTCGGCGGCGACGTTCGTCAGTCGATCCTCGATATGAGCCAGACCTTTCAGAGCGATCCCCTGGTCCGGTTCCGCGCAACGTTCACTGGTGATGCCGCGGCGGATTTCCTGCTTGGCCGTCCCACCACGATTCAACAGCAATCGCAAAATGGAAATCGCCCCCGCTCAATTCAAACCAATGCCTATGCCCAGGATGATTGGAAAGTTGGAAAGCGCCTGAGCCTCAACCTGGGCATACGGTGGGATCCCTTTAATCCGTTTCACGACCTGGATCACCAGTTCTCGCAGCTTCGGCCAGGCCAGCAATCGAGCGTGTATCCGACAGCCCCGCCGGGCTACGTTTTCCCGGAAGATGCAGGCGTCTCGGAGACGACGCAGCACAATCGCTGGAACAACTGGGCGCCTCGCGTGGGCTTCGCCTTTGATCCAACTGGTACCGGCAAAACCAGCATCCGCGGCGGATACGGGATCTTCTATTCAGAGGTCCGCCAGCAAGCCAATAATCAACTCTCCACCAACCAGCCATTTGCTCTCAAGCTGGTTATCTCGAATCCAAGCGGCGGCCTGGCGAATCCCTACATCGATACGGGCAATCCGTTCCCATACCAACCCCCCACGTCCGACGCGCAGCGGAAAAATTTGCGTTTCTTTTTGCCCATGACGATTCAGCAATGGGATCCCAATTTTCGCGACGCTCGGGTGCAACAGTGGAACTTCAATGTGCAGCGTCAACTCGGTAGCTGGGTAACAACTCTGGCGTACGTGGGGAGCAGTGGGCGCCATCTCTTTATGACTACGGAGATCAATCCCGCGGTATTCGGCAAGGCCGGAAAGAACTTGGATGCCCGCCGCGTGTACGCTCCTTATTACTCCTCGGTTCAAGACCAACTCAGCGCCGGCAACTCGTTCTACAACGCGTTCCAGATTACGGAAAGCAAACGGTTGTCGCACGGCTTCACCGTCCTGCTGAATTACACCTGGAGCAAGTTTCTCGACAATGCATCCGCCGACGCAACGCTGCCCTACAATCCTTTCAATCTTCGCGCGAACTACGGAATATCGGACAATGATATTCCGCACCGTTTTGTGGCGTCGTTT
>JBBSHP010001064.1:0-2124 GCA_038232555.1 Bryobacterales bacterium | reverse complement strand
GACTTGGGGGACCGAGACGGGGCCGAGGGCCCTCAGCCCTCGGCGGTTTTGACGTTTGCAACCCGGGATCGGCGCGAGGCGGTAAATCCCGGTGGAACAATCCATCTTCTACTTTTCTTCTCCGAATTTGACCGGGCTTGATATTCTCTTAGCTTAAAACCTTATGTTTACTCGTTTCGCTGCAAATATTGAGGCATTGCTTGTGCGGCGAAGTGCGTCGATTATAGCCATCTTCACTCTTTTTTACATACCGTATGTTTGTGCACGCGCGGCCCTGAAACCCCTCTGGTTCGACGAGCTTTCCACGCTTCTTGTCGCCCGGCTCGGCTCTGTTTCAGAAATCATGCATGCCCTTGGTTCCGGCGTGGATGCGCAGCCGCCACTGCTTTTCATCCTATCTCACTGGACGCTTCAGATAGGGGGCAATGAGCTTATCTGTGGACGCATTCCCGGAATGATTGGCTTCTTGTTAATGTGCGTGTGTCTGTTTCTTTTCGCCGCCCGACGTGGGCCCACGCTGCTCGCGATCCTTGTCATGGTTGTGCCGCTCACCACGGGCCTGTTCTATTACGCCACCGAAGCCCGCCCATACGGTCTGGTATTGGGCTTTGCGGCTTTGGCCCTGCTTGCCTGGAGTTCATTGCCAGCGTCTGGCCACCGACGTTTGTTCAATCTATTCTTGCTCTGGTGCGCACTTTCCATGGCGATGTTTAGCCATTACTACACCGTGCTGCTGCCAATTATGCTGCTCACAGGAGAGGCCGTCCGCATGTGGCTCCGCCGCAGGATCGATTGGGGCTCTATGATCGCCATTGGCGCTTCTTACGTTTCTTTCTTATGCGAGCGCCCCATCATTGCCGCGCAGACGGCGCGCTTGGGCGTTCATTGGGCTAAGCCTAGCCTTTGGACAGCGATTGAGTTTTATAACACTGCGCTTACGCCACTCTTACTTCCCGCGTTGCTGGTGATTGTCGCAGTAGCGCTCTACGAGTGGAACTCCACTGGAAATCCGGCTATACAAAGTCCATCAGTCCCGCTTGACGAATTGGTCGTCATCTTCATGTTTTTTCTCTTGCCTTTTATGGCTTATATGGTCGGCGTCTTTGTCACCGGGTCGTATACGGGCCGCTATTCCATCTCCGTGCTGATCGGCATTGCCCTTCTGTTCTGGTGGCTGATCCAAAGATCCTTTCGTCCCGGCAGCGGGTCTTCCCTTATCGCCCTTATCTGCATGTTTGCCGTTTTGGGCGTGGATGAATATCGCTACGTGCGCCGCGCTTTTCGAACCGACTGGAGCACACTGCTCAAGGATGATTTCCCGTTCTCTTTCGATGGCAACCTTCCTATCGTCGTTCATGATGCTCGTGATTTTCTTCCTATGCTCCACTACGCGCCCCCTCAACTTGCGAGGAGATTGGTCTACCTCGCCGACCCCAAGCTTTCCCTTCAATACAGCGGCTCGGTGGGCCTGGACGTTACTCTTCAGGACCTGGTGCCGTGGGTGCCTATGCAAGTTCTCGATTTTCGTCAGTTTGAAGCGGATCACCGGCGTTTCCTACTGTTCTGGGGCAAGCCGGAAGAATCGGCGCTTGTTGGATGGCAGTTTAGAAAACTCAGGGAAGACGGCGCTCGCTTGTCGGTTGTCGAGGAGCACAGCCAACGCGTCCTGTTCGAAGTTTCACTCCCAAACTAATTTACCCGAAGCCAATGCCCGCATGTCGAACCTCCTCGGTCGAATTTCCCGAGGACCTCAACCGCCTACAATATCTCCAACTATCACACTCGATGGAAAAACCCAACCTCCTGAGTCTCTACTGTCGTTAGTATGTGATTTGTCCGGTCCAATTCACACATGAAATGTCCGCAATGAAAAAGCGGCGGTTGAAGTTGAAGGTTGGAAAGCACTCAGCAGCAGTACACCGGGCGGAAACGGAGCGGATGATGAAACGTGCTGTTAAGGCGATGGCAAAGAAGATCACCTGGTGGGCGGCCGCCGAGATCATTGAGGTGACCGACCGAACGATGAGGAGGTGGCGGGAATTGCGTTTGGCGTGGGAGCAATCGCGCTAAGGCGTCGGGCCATTCGTCTCGTCACAGGCCACGTCTGAGCGATTGCCGGTGATG
>JBBSHP010001063.1:0-2126 GCA_038232555.1 Bryobacterales bacterium | reverse complement strand
GGTAATGGTTGGCCTTGATCCACTGCTCAAATCGGCCGCAGGGAACGTGATTCGGGAGCTGGTCCATGACAATCCCTCAGCGGGATGGGCTGCCTACGATAGTAACCCAAATTCAGAATTGCTGATGGCGATGGGCGCGAATGTTGTAAGCGGCGTTAAGACGGTGCCCGACCTGGGATTCTATGGCCACTTGGATGTGAACGGCCGTGAGCGAAGCGTTTACAATCGTTATTCCTCCGGCCTGTTCACTTTCCGCCACGACCGAAGCTCGGTCGGGCTGGAATCGTTTCATTTCCCCATTCACCTGGTGAACATTCATCCACTAAATGCAACTCTGCGCGCGCGCAACGTTAGTTACTTTGTCTTTCCCGGGAGCTTCGCAAATGCTGCGCAGGAAGGCCTGGAACTCGTTCGTGCGCTACCGCAAAACCACATTTATATCTACACGGTCGCGCGCGAGTCGACGCCGGTGCTCGCTGCTGCAGTCTTGTAGTGCCGCTACTTGAGAATGCTGATCGCGCGCAGCAGTCCGCCGGTAACCAGCTCATAAAGGTCATGTTCGACGAAGAAGATGTGGTATTGCCGAAGATCGATGACACAAACTGCGGCAACCATCACGCCAAGCCACAGGTTCGCGCGAGTTTGTCGTAGGTCTGAAATATTGACCAGACAGAGGGTGCCGAAGTATCGCAGGGGCATGTCCCAGATGCTGGCATAGCGGAGGTTCATCCCGTAGCGCACATTTGCCATTAACAGGTAGCTCGCCGCGACAAAGGTGAGCAAGAAAAGTGGAGCTTTCGCCGACAACTTGAGGTGAAAGAGTCCTCCGATGGCGAGCACCAGCACGACGGGGCTCATGATCATGAGATCAACCAGGTAGCGATACCATGGCCCGTCGCCGGTGGCGATCGCGTAAGGTAGGACCGAAGCTTTGCTGACGAGCAGCATATAGATACGGTAAGTCGTTCCGACGGATCCACAGAGATTGACCAGGATGACAACGCCAAGCAGTGGCCCCAGGAACATGGTCACCAGCAGCCCTTTGCGGATCGAGCCAAAGTAAAACCATCGGTTCGTAGCCAGCAACGCCAGCAGCCCGATGTAAACAAACATCGCGTTCTCTTTCGTGATTACGAGCATGGTGAGCGCTAGCCCAAACGCTGTGAGCCACCGGTAATCAGCGGGACGTTGCAAGTTTTCCCATAAAAGCCACAGACACAACGTCGCCCAGAACGCGAAGAAGCCATCGATGAGGGCGTGCTGTGATAAGTGGATTTGCATCGGTGCGAAAGCCATCAACGCCGTGACGCAAAGCGCGATGCGGGGACCGCCCATGCGCCAGGCGAACAGCGCCGTCAGGCCCAGAAGTAACATGCTAAACAGGCTCGAACCATCATGCAGCGCGTTCAGCGCTTCGGCGCCCGTCGCGCAATGCAAAAGATAGCTGGTGAAGATGTAAAGAAAACGCGTGGGTGGCAGAATGGCGGTGGGTAGTGTGCTCTGCACCTCGACGTAGTGCTCAGAAAAGTCCGGGTAAGAGGTAACACCGTAGCGGATGAGGTCGTTGACGTAGCCGCGGTAGAGACCTTCATCGAAGCCAACGCTTTGGAAACCGGGGGCCGGGTGCAGCAATCGAATGGCGTGCAGCAACGCGTCAGGGGCAGAAAATAACTCGGGCGGGAGCCGCAGGAAACTCCCGACGGCCAAAACGAGCACAAGCGCGATAAGGTAATGAACGCGCGGGCGCGGATGGTTCAATTGCATCGGCGGAAGATTGCCGTGATTCTCCCGAAACACAACGTGCCGACTACGAATCAGCAATTGGTTCAATGGCCTCAAGGCTCATTATCCGAAGATCGGGGTTGCGCCGTTGAGCAGTCCCCCAAAGCGCGATTAAACCTCCCGCGAGTGTTAGCCAGGGAATCATAGCCCAATAGGCGGTTACGGCTGCCAGCTTGTTCGAAGCATGGCCAAAGTACCATGGAAACCCCCCCGAAATAATCGTATAGAGGGCAAAAAGGAAAATTGAACGTCCCGCAACGAGAACGCCGTAAAACGTCGGGGAGAGGAATAGAATAAACGGAGCAAGTCATACCAAGTATTGGGCAGCGACCGCCGGTGATAAG
>JBBSHP010001062.1:0-2131 GCA_038232555.1 Bryobacterales bacterium | reverse complement strand
GGCACCAGGTGCGGAATGCTGACCTTGCCGCCAATGGAGGTGATATTGACGATGCGTCCGGCGCGACGCTGTTGCATGTGCGGAAGCACGGCCAGGGTCGCGTAGAGAGCTCCCCAGAACATTACCGCCATGGAGCTTTCAAAGTCCTCAATGGTCATCTGGTCCACCGGGCCGACCTGAATGACACCCGCGTTATTGACCAGAATGTCGATGTGGTCGAACCGCGCGATGGCGTCTGCGACGGCACTTTCTACCTGACTGCGCTGGGTGATGTCGCAGGTGATGGTGTGTGCAGCAATGCCGCGGGCCTCCAGATCCTGACGCGCGCGATCCAGTTCCGCGCTGTCCCTGGCACAGATCGCCACGCGGCAACCGGCGCCGCCAAACTCACGCGCCAACTGCAGGCCCAGGCCACGCGAGCCACCGGTTATCAGCACGGACTTGCCGTACAGATCGAGTTGCTGGCTGCGGCTAATTAGCGAATAAGTGGCAATCCCCGCGCCAAAACCGGCTATCCCCAGCAGACCGTTGTGCAGGCGCATGGCACTTACTCGCTGTTAGGCGCTCAGTGCGGCTGAGGCGGCAACCAAGGGGGCTGCCTTACGCTCCAGTAACTCTGCCCGGGATGCACCGGCTAACTTTCCACAGAGACTGAGCGCCTGTGCCACAACTTGATCCATGTTGTAATACTTGTAAGTGGCGAGCCTGCCGACGAAGTGAACTCCGGATACGGATTCGGCCAGCATCTGGTACCTCTTATAGAGGAGGTTATTCTCGGGCCGCGGCACCGGATAGTAAGGATCGCCTTCCGCCTTCGGGAATTCGTAAACGATGCTGGTCTTGGAATGCTCCTGGCCAGTGAGATACTTGAACTCCGTAATTCGCGTATACGGAACCTGCTCGTTGGGATAGTTTACAACCGGGGCCGACTGGAAGACTCGCTTATTGAGGGTCTCGTGCTTAAATTCCAGCGAGCGGTACGGTAGCTTCCCGTAGCGATACTCGAAGAACTCGTCGATGGGGCCGGTGAAAATCATCTTGCGATAGGAAACCGAACGCTTCAGATCGCGATAATCGGTACCGAGCGAGAGTTGAATATTTTTGTGGTCCAGCATGTTCTCGAACATCTGCGTGTAGCCGTTCAGAGGCATGGACTGGTACGTATCTGTGAAATACCGGTCGTCGCGATTGGTGCGTACGGGAATCCTGGCTGTAACCTGTGAGTCTAACTCGGACGGATCCAGGCCCCACTGTTTGCGGGTGTAGCCCCGAAACATTTTCTCGTAAAGTTCGCGGCCTACGCGCGCCACGACCACGTCTTCCGAAGTGCGTATGACAGCCTTCGTTTCGGCCTTGGAAGCAAAGAAATCTTCCAACTCGGAAGGAGCCAAGTTCAGGTTGTAAAGCCGATTCACGGTGTCCAAATTAATCGGGATTGGAACCAGTTTGTCATCCACGGTTGCGAGGACGCGGTGCTCATACTGTCGCCACTTAGTGAAGCGCGATAAATAGTCAAACACGTCGGCAGAGTTAGTATGAAAGATGTGCGGACCATACTTGTGGACCAGCACGCCATGTTCGTTGTAATGGTCGTACGCGTTGCCGCCGATGTGGGGGCGTCGATCCACCAACAGCACCTTCTGGCCGAAACCCCTGGCCAGTTGCTCCGCGATCACACTGCCCGCGAATCCAGCTCCTACGATGAGATAGTCAAACATGGTTTACCTTTCTAAAAGAGCATCCTTGGTTGAAGTTTGATTGTGTTGCCTGGAAGTTGACGCATCGACGACGTGAATTCCGGAAGTAAGTTTCTCTTTGGTGAGTCGCGGTTGTATGAGCTTAATCATTCGTTCCCAGGTGGCATCCCAGGAGTTATGAGTGAGCAACTCGTCGACCTCATTCAGCCATTGCGCTTTGTCCATGGCGAGAGCGCGCTCGACCGCAGCGATAAAGTCCTCCGGGCGGTCGGCGATCTGGACCAGGCCAAGTTCGCCGTAAGGGCGGATAACATCGGTGATAGAGGTGGATACAGCGGGCTTGCCGGCCGCTAAGTATTCAGGAGTTTTAGTTGGACTGATGAACCTGGTAGATTCATTGCGCGCGAATGGGAGCAGCGCGACGTCCCAGCCTC
>JBBSHP010001061.1:0-2140 GCA_038232555.1 Bryobacterales bacterium | reverse complement strand
ACGGCCTTACCCGCAGTACAACAACATCATCCACACGTACCTCGGCACCGGCTCTGAAACTTACAACGCGCTACAGGCCAAATTGGAAAAGCGGTATAGTGCCCTGACTCTTTTGGCCGCCTACACCTGGGAAAAGAATCTGTCCGTTAACGGCGCTTTCACCCAAACCGGTAACGGCACAGCGCCTCAGGACCAGTACAACCTGGGCGTTGAGAAATCCCTGTCCGTGCACGATATTCCACACACTCTGAACCTGGTGTACGCTTGGGATCTTCCGTTCGGCAGAGGCCATAAGTATCTCTCCGGAGGAAATGGATTTGTGAATGCAGTCGCGGGCGGCTGGACCCTGGCGGGAATCCATCAATACCGCTCCGGTTCGTTGATTCCAATCAATGCACCCGTGAATACGCTGGGAACAGGTGTCCTTTTCAACCCTCAATTGCGAGCGAACACGACCGGGGAGCCTATCCGAACTGCAGTGGATCGTACTTCGCTGGACCCGAATAATCCGAATGTCCGCTGGCTGAACCGAGCGGCATTTTCAGTGCCCGGCCCCTTCCAGTTTGGTAGCGCGGCTCCTTATCAGAATGATGTGCGGCAGCCAGCATTCTTCACCGAGGCGTTATCGATCGTAAAGCACATACGCATACACGAACAGACCAATCTGGAGTATCGGGTTGATGTCTCAAACCTTCTTAACCGAACGACTTTCGGGGTCATCAACGTGAACTTGAATGATGCAAACTTTGGAAGGCCAACCAATGTGCAGCAGGGGCCGCGCATCATCCAGATGGCATTGCGCCTGAACTTTTAGCTTAGCTATAGGGGGGCAGCCCTGCGCCTCACTCTAGTTCGATTTCCGATGCCATTCTAAGTGCTTCTGCTAATTTAATCGAATCCGGTCCGATGATAACTTATATCTAGCAACAAAGTTCACGGTTGCCAGAAGAGGAGAAAATCTTATGATTCGGATTACTAATTTGGTATGGAAGCTGAGAATTTGGAAAGACACGCGCGGTCAGGACCTCATCGAATATGCTTTGATGGCGGGTTTTGTGGCCGTTGCCGCGGGTGCTATTATGCCCGGTGTCGCAACCAGCATCAGCACGATCTTTAGCAAGGTCGCCAGCACCATGACTGCCGCCGCGGCGTCCAGCTAACCCTTTTTGCTGGTGGGTAGGCGGGCCGACAATCCTGACGTTCGCCTATCTCCCGCAGAGGTCGATCTTTCCAGAGCCGCAAGCGCGGGAACGCTATCGCTCCGACTGTGTGCTGGTCCGTTTCAGTTTGAAACGGCGCTGACGCGATCCGCCGCCATTGCAAGGCCACTCAGATTCCCGTCGGCGTCGAACTGAAGATCCTCGGCCGGTCCGGTGACTTCGAGCATGGGATTGTTCGCAATCTCATGACGTAAGTTTTCGCTTAGCTTAAGGGTCCCGAGTTCCATGGTGTTGACTATCCATCCATAAGTGACCTCCGAGAGGTCGATCTTACCCACGGTAGGCGAAATGCGCTCCAGGCATTCACGATCTGTCCGGAAGTGGATCGGAGTTTTGGCCGCTTGCGGTGTGGACGCTGTTAGCGAATTGATGTGCGTGGGATGCCAGTTCATTTTGTCAACCAGCCGGTCGCTGACAATATCAGCCATGCCGAGTCCCACCCCATTGCCATAGCTCACTTTGCTGATACCCCGGACAAAGACGCGCTCAATTACCGGGGTATTGGGCCAGGGATTCAGCTCGCCTTTGACACTTCGGTTGACAACCTTGGTGTCCATGCCGGCACCGCTGATGTTCTTGCCGATTTCGTCAACGATCAGGACATCTAAGGCTGAAACCGGAATTCGTCCCATCCAACTCTTAGCCAGCGCCAGAAGTTCCTCCTCCTTCTGCTCCATCCCGTCCACCGGGACAGCGGTGAGTTGGCCGGTGTTATGGTTGGCGTCCTCCAGGATGGCCAAACCGCCCAGAATTTTTCCCGACTTCAGGACCTGACGCCCCACGCTCCGAATGACGTGCTCCAATCCCAGCCGATACGCGTAAGTGTGATAGCGCTGCGCCCCGGCAAACTTGCCCAGGCCGATCGCCATCATCTTGAAGAGACCACTTTCAAGCTTCCCGGCAAAATCCGTGTGCCACTT
>JBBSHP010001060.1:0-2141 GCA_038232555.1 Bryobacterales bacterium | reverse complement strand
CTATCGACCAGTACAAGAAAGCTTTGGAACTCGACCCGGCCTTCGAAGAGGCTCACCTGAATCTTGCGGAATCCTATTTAGCGGAAGGCCAGCTAGCGGAGTATTACTCCGAACTCGCGAAGGTGCCGGAAAACCCGTTCGCGTGTCGCACAGGATTGAGCCGCGCGGTCGGTCTGGCCTATGAGGGTAAGCGCGAGCAGGCTTTGGAAGAGATCCGCAAATGGGAGCACCCGCCCAAAGGCGTTTACGTGCGCTCAAGCTCGATTGCTGGTGCGTATGGCGCGTTGAACGATCGTGAGCAGGCTTTTCGCTGGCTTGATAAAGCGTACCAGGACCGCGATGGGATGCTCGCCTACGTCAATTACCAAGGCTCGCTGCGGAAATACCGCTCCGATCCCAGGTTCAAGGCGCTGATCCAGAAACTCGGCCTACCTCACTAAGCTGATCGTCCGGCTGTTTTCATCTACCGCAGCAAACCGAACCTCTATTCGATCAGCGGGCATCAGATCCGGAAAGCGTTCTCCCCACTCGATCAACACCACAGCGTCGCGGTCGAATATCTCGTCCAGCCCTAACGTTGCTAGCTCCTCAGGCCGGTCCAACCGGTACAGGTCGATATGGATCACTCGCGGACTGTATTCGTGGATCAGGGTAAAAGTAGGGCTGGAGACGTCATCGGCAGTAGCCGCACCCAATCCTTGCACGATGCCCTTGGAGAGCGTGGTCTTCCCTGCCCCCAGATTGCCGATCAACAGTACGGTGGCTTTGGACGGAAGCTCGCGAGCGATCTCCTGGCCAATCGCGATGGTTTCGTCTTCAGACCGGCTAAGCCAGTTTCTCGATTTCACGCATAGCCTCCGGGAGAAAACGGAAGAGGTCGGTAGCGATCAGCGCCTTTTCGCCCAATTGCGCTGCACCCAACTCTCCGGCCCGGCCATGCAAGTAGACGGCCGCGAGTACTGCCGCGTCGCTCTGTTTTGGAAACTGGGCGATCAGTCCCGCTATCAACCCGGTGAGAATGTCACCCGTTCCGGCCGTAGCGAGGGCCGGAGAACCCGTAGTGTTGAGGGACACGCGCCCATCTGGAAACGCAATCACGGTGCGATTCCCTTTCAACACCAGAGTGACGGAATGCTGCTGCGCAAAGGCACGCGCTACCCCGATGCGGTCGGCCTGGACTTGTTGTACGGACAATCCTATCAGCCGGGCCATTTCACCGGGGTGGGGGGTGAACACACGTGAATGTTCAAAGCGAGTATCGGTCTGTCCCAGCGCGTTCAGTCCGTCGGCGTCAACCACAAGTGGGAGTTCGCACTCTGCAACCATCAGGCTGATCAGCCGCACGGTTTCCGGATGAGTACCCATGCCAGGACCGATAGCCACCACGTTTTTGCGATCCAGTGCTTCCGTGATCCCGCCGCTATCCCAGGAACGCATGGCGATGGAGCCGGCGTCCGTTTCAGCCAGCGGTTCAGTCATTAGCTCTGGGGTGTACGAGGCGATCGCGGAGATTGCGGATTCCGCCGACGCTAACGTGACCAGTCCGGCTCCGGCCCGAAGAGCGGCGGTTCCCGCCATCGTCGCCGCGCCGGTTTTTCCTCGCGCTCCGGCGATTACCAGAACATGTCCATACAGGCCCTTGTTGGAATCGGAGACCCGGGGTTGGAAAAGATGAGCAAACCTCCGCGGCTCGGTGACGGAGAGGAAGATTGCGCCGGCATCGTCGAACAGGGCAGCGGGTGAACCGATCGGCGCAACGTGAAGTTCACCGCAAGCCTCGCGCGCGGGCGAGAGGACCTGACAGACTTTGGGGGCCGTGAACGTCACCGTGTACGCCGCCCGAACCGATTCGCCAGCCGTTGCGCCAGAGTCGCTCTCCAATCCGGATGGGATGTCCACAGCCACGACGGAAGCCAGGGAGAAGCCGGTATTCACTTCGTGAATCAGTTCGGCGTACCGGCCCCGTGCGGGTCCGCTGAATCCGGTTCCAAGCAGCGCATCCACCACAATCGTGGCCCGCCGCATCTCCGGCGTAATCTCAGACCAAGTGGACAGCCCAGCGCCTACCAACATCCGGTAGTTCTCAGCGGCATCGCCCCGTAGTTCTTCGGGATTGGCCGCGAGCAGCACGTGTAGGCTCT
>JBBSHP010001059.1:0-2147 GCA_038232555.1 Bryobacterales bacterium | reverse complement strand
TCGTGCCTGGTCGTTGCCGATGTCTCGAGCCGCTCGCGCTCCGCCGAATGACCTCGTGCCGGCCCTCAACGCGTCATTAGCGTGCGCAATTTCATCATTGGGAACCCGTAGGGCCAGGCGTGTCGCCGTGGCAGGCGCAGCGCTGTTCCAGTGGATATTAACCGTCAGCTGGTTCTCAAAACTCGCGACCTTGCCTTCGGCCATACCAGCTTGCGCGCCTACACTCCAGTCAGTCTTGGCCACTGTGTTTGGTTCGAAAGTATCCGGGCCCTCCAAGGTGTTCTGATATCGCGCAGTCCAATGGACATTCGGGCTGCCCATGTTCATTTGTTTTTCGAAAAGGCCTACGCTGTGGTCCAGCTCGCTGAGAAAACCCTTCACTTGGGTGAGCAGTTCGCCATTTGTAAACGGGCTGCCAGGCCGCATCCAATCTCCCAGACCAATCCCCGTCAGATTCGGCCGTCCATCCGGCTGAATCGGCGGACGGTGCGTTTCCGGGTCGGAAGCACTTAGGATCAAGCCCGTCGGGTCCGTATTATTGACCGGATCACCGCCGCAGTAGCGATAGAGATTCATGTCGCCGGCGCCGAAGCCGGTGGGATCGCTCTGTAGGAAGCGGGCGATGCTCGGCATGTAGAAGCGGTTGCGGTAATCATAGAGCCCCGTCTCCTTCATGTAATCGCGTCCGGTGAAAAGAAAACGGTTATCGTAGGCGGAATTACCGATGGATTGTCCGGCGCCGTTATAGAAGAGCGGCTCGCCGAAAACTCCATAGGTGTAACGCTCGATGACGTTGCCCCAGTCATCCGCCAGGTGCGAGGCGTTCCCGCGCCCATCATAGTAATACCAAAGCGTTTGGAAAGGACCGCCAAAGCGGGCCACCAGTTCATCGCTCCCGGCGCCGTGCAGGTAGCAATGGAGCAAGTTATAGTTGCCATCGCGCTCTTCGATCAAATTCCAGCCATCCCACACGTTATAGGTCCGCACCCCGTTGATGTCGTGCGCAATCTGCCGGTTCAAGCCATCGTAGTAATACTGCACGTGGATGTTGCTGCTGTTGTTATCGGCCGCGGTCAGGCGGTTCTGCCCATCGTAGGTATAATGCCAGCCGTTGTAATCCATCAAACTGCCATTGTAATCGTAGCCCAGCCCCGCGCCGTTGATGTTCGTGTACTGGTTCGCATCACTCAGCCCGGAGTAGCTGATGGTGCCTCCATTGTTCACCACGTTGGTACGATTCCCATTGCCATCGTAGCTTAAGCTAGCCACCTGCGCTCCGCCGCTCACGGTCCCGTTGCCCTGCAGCGCGCCGTCGCGGTTCAGCCCCACGACCTCACTCGTGAGATCATACTGGTAGCCATCGGCTGTTCCCCAGTCGCGCTGCTCATACTTGCGCCGGCTCATGACATCGAAGCCGTAGTCAAATCGGCCCATCCGCCCGCCGGCGAAGTAGCTCTGGATCGCGTTGCTGCGGTTGAGCGGGTCGGCTGGCGCGTAATCAGTCCGCGGATGTAAGGATCGGTTCCGCGTATTGTAAATAATCGCTGCGTTGTCCCGCCGCCTCCCCGTCGCAAATTATCAATACGCGGAACCGACCCTTCGTTTCTTTTGGTCAGGACGCAACCCGATCCGGTCGACCACGCCGCCGTGCTGGAGCGGATATCTTTCCTTGCCGGAGCCGGACTTGACCGTCACCACGAGCGAGTCGTCGGCGGGCGGATTCGACGCCAGTCGAGGGGAGCCGTTGCGCAAAACAAATGCCGCTCAAGCCAATCTGGAGCGTCCCGAGCAAGGCCATGGTTTTGAGGGAAAAGAGTTTCATAGAAATGTCCGGATCATTGCCAGAGATATGGCGCGGAATCCGGCTCTGAGGAGAAGGGAACGTTTCACCGCGCGCAGATAACCAACCCACGTAAGATTTAGGCAAGAAGTTTTTACAAACTTAAAAATTTGTTTTCCACTCCGGGAGCCGTTCCGGAGCTACCCATGAGCACCCGGAGTTGATGGGATTGATCGCCTCGGAGCGTGTCATGCCCTTGATGATCTCGCGCACGCCGCAGGCGCGCGGTAGGGACATCGCGCTGCGATGTCCAAGGCGCGTGATCAACTTCCCTGGTCACGCCACGTCCTGTGCCCCAGCCATGCGC
>JBBSHP010001058.1:0-2151 GCA_038232555.1 Bryobacterales bacterium | reverse complement strand
TACGGGGTTCGTCATCATGGGCATCGTGACTCACCTCGTGCTGTGGAGTTTTTGGACAGTGAATGAACCGCCCCGCGGCGACTGGCCCACTGCGCTTCTCGCACAAGCCGGTCGGCAATTGGGCCTATCTCCTGGTGGTAGCGCTGGCCGCCTTTCTGGTACTGCAGAACGCCGACTTAGGCGGCAAAATGGTTTACGTGCATGGCGCGGCCGTGAAGCCGATGGTGCCGCTGATCCGGGCCTCGAAAGCAGAGAGTGGCGCGCCGCCACCGCGCCCGCCTCTGTCCCTACCAACTGCCACACCGTGATCGTGAAATGACAGGTAAGCCCCTTAATCCCAGCAACGATCTGTGACCAGTATGAGAATTAGATGGCCATGAAAAGGTGGTTAGCTTGCCTTTTGCTTCTTTGCCTGTGGAGTCCTGTGCGCGCGCAGAGTGATCGGGGAACGCAATTTCGACCCGTCGTCGGCGCCCGCGGGAGTGGCAAAGCTCCTCCGGAACGCTTGCCCAACCCAAACGGCGCTTCTACTGCAAGCGATGACTGGAGCGGCAAAAGCGGGACCCCGATTTCCCTCTCAAGTTTGGAAGCGCTTGCCGCAAGGAACAATCCTACTCTCACGGAGGCGAGGATGCAGGTGGAAGGCGAACGTGGCAAAGCCATCGAGGCCGGCCTTTATCCGAATCCGCGGGTCGGATATATCGGCGATCAGATCGGTCAGAAAAACATGGCCGGCGGCAAGACCTTTGGTGAATTTCAAGGTGGCTTTATTCGCCAGGAAATCGTGACCGCGGGCAAGCTACGTCTGAGCCGGGACAAATACCTGGCCCGCCTTTCCGCGGCAGAGTTCCAGGAGCAGGCGCAGTGGTACCGGGTCGCAAATGACGTGCGGATTCAATATTACCGCTCCCTGGGAATAACCCGGAGAGTTAACATCGAGCGCGAGCTTCTCAAGACGCAGGAAGACAATCTCGTCACCACGCGCGAGAAGTTCAATGTTGGGCAGGCCAATGAAGCCGATGTGCACCAGGCGCAGGTAATGTTGCAACAGGAACGGCTGAATGTGGAAGCGGCCGAGAACGAGCAACAGATGGCCTGGCAAGGCCTGACCACCGCGGTCGGGTCTAATCTTCCTTTCTCGCCCCTCGCCGGCACCCTGGAGGGGGGCGCGAAGAGGCTGGACTGGAAGCCAGCTCTGGACCGTGTTCTTGCTGAGAGCCCCGAGTTAGGAATGGCTAAAGCGAAACTGCGTGGCGATAAGATCACCTTGCAACGCGAGAAGGTGGAACCCATCCCCAATATCTTTCTCCAGGCAAACGCCGGCTACAATGATGTGCAACGCATCGATGTCTATGGCGCCACCGCCTATGTGGAGGTGCCCATCTTTGATCGGAACCAGGGCACAATCAGGCAGGCGAAAGCCGACCTTGCACGGCAGGAGGCACAAGTGCGCCTCGTTGAGCTGGATCTGCGGCGGCGATTAGCTGACGCATATCGGCGTTACCTCACCGCTCGGCAACACGTCGAAGACTTTCGCAAGGTAATTTTGCCCGAATCGGAAAAGCGCTATCGCACCAACCTTGAGAGTTACAAAAACAATCGTGAAACCTGGACGGTGGTGCTGGAGTCACAAGCCGACTTCTTCAATTTGCGTCAGCAATACACCATGCAGCTGGTGGAATGGCGTGAAGCACAAACGGCAATCGAAGGAATGCTGCTCACGGATGGTTTAATGGCGCCACCGGGGATCACGCCGCAGGGCCACATCGACGCGGTGCCGAAACCAAGATAGCTCTTATGAATTCAGAAACCAATTCGTCCGTTCCTATGCAGAAGCCCGTAGGAGTTTCACGCCGTAAGTTCATGAAGAAAGGAGTAGCTGTTGCGCTCAGTTCTGTCGCGGGAGCGCAGTTCTTGCAGGCGCAACAGACCGTCGCGCCGGGAGCTACCGCGACTCCCAGCCCGACCGCCGGCGCCGCTGGGAATGGGAACGAGTTTTCCGCTTATTCGCGCTATCACCCCAGTTTTGGCGGACCACCGACGAATGACAACGGTAACTATCTTGGCAAGCTTGGGCCCGGCCTGCGTCCCTCCGGACTGGAGCCGGTTCCCTTTTATGCGCCGGACTCGGAGAAGCTCCCTTGGCAAATG
>JBBSHP010001057.1:0-2165 GCA_038232555.1 Bryobacterales bacterium | reverse complement strand
TGGCCGCGGGCTCGCGGCCACTCCAGCGCATGGAAATCGTCTAGGACACGTAGCGGTGTTTTGGATGAGAATTAATCCTGGAGAGGAAGAGAGTCGCACATCACATTAGCGGGAAACCCTGTAGTTGAAACTGGCTCGGTCCGGCGAGGTGAACCCCTGAATGGTGCTTCGAGCCCGCGGAACAAGTTGCGCAACAAGTCGCCAGACCCCTCTCCAGTGAGGAGAAGGATATGATCAACGCAGTTTTGGAACGATGCGCGGGCATCGACATTGGCAAGAAGTTTCTCGTTGCGTGCGTGATGACGGGCCCCGCTGACGGCGAGCCAAAAACAGAACTCCGACGATTCGGCACGACTGTATCGGAGTTGGAACACCTGAGATCGTGGCTCCAATCGGAAGGATGCACGCATGCAGCGATGGAGAGCACTGGCTCCTACTGGAAGCCGGTGTTTAACATTCTTGAAGGAGCGGTCGAAGTTATTCTAGCGAATGCGCAGCAGGTTAAGGCGCGTAAGGGCCATAAGACGGATCCCAACGACAGCGCATGGCTGGCACAGCGGAAAGAAATCGTCTGCAAAGGGTTCTCGAGGAGGCGAATGTAAAGATAGGCAGCGTTCTCAGCGATGTCTTTGGAATGACCGGCCAAGCGATCCTGGAAGCCCTTCTGGAGGGAAAGGCGACTGCAGAGGAGATGGCACATCTGGCTCGCGGCTTGGCTAAGCGGAAAATTCCGCAGTTGATTGAAACCCTGAAAAGTCACCGCCTCACGGACGCACACCGTTTCCTCATCGAACACTGTCTCCAGCACATGGCTTTTGTGGAACAATCGATCGAGCAACTGGAAGCCCGGATTCTGGAACAGATCAGCAAGGCGGATCTTAAAGGCCCATTCGAGCTTCTGCAGACAATCCCCGCGATTAAGCAGGCGTCCGCCGCAGCCATCCTTGCTGAAATCGGCTCTTCAATGGCGCCGTTTTCCTCATCGGCGCACCTGGCCTCCTGGGCCGGCCTCTGTCCAGGCAACAACCGAAGCGCCGAAAGAAGCCTTGGCACGAGGTGCACCAAAGGAAATCAATGGCTTCGTACCACGCTCGCTGAATGTGCATGGGCCGCGTCCATGCAGAAGGGCTCGATTTTTCAAGCTCGCTTCCAACGACTTGCGCCCCGGATCGGGCGCCGCGCGGCAATTGTTGCAGTGGCTCACGCTATGGTGATCGCAGTGTATTGTGTGCTCCAAAGCGGCCAGGCTTACTCGAAAGACACGGCACGTGCAGCGCCCAACCAGAAACACCGGCTTGTACGGCATCACTTTCGCTGTCTCCGCCGGCTCGGAGTCAACGCCATCGGGGAATCCACCATAGCCGGGGACTCGACGTAGAGATTTCCAGAACAAGTGATGGAACAGAACGGGCGTCTGCCCGCGCGGTGCCCAAGTGCGGCATCGATGCGGACGATGACTCAGCCCGCTTTCGTCGATGAAGACGATCGTGCGCCCTTCTGTACGGGCTTTTTTTTAATGGCGGGCCAAGTCTTGCGCTTCCATTCGGCAATGGCTGCCTCGTTTCTCTCGATCGCGCGGCCGACGGGCCGCTGGGGACTCCAGTTCAGTTGCCGAAGCACCTTCCAGACATGGCCCGGATGGTAGTCGATACCGAACTCCTGGCCGATCAAATGTCCTACTCGTTCGCATGTCCAGAGTGGCGTCGAATACCCCAACTTCTCTGGCCCGGCCAGCAGACCTTTGACGAGGGCCCGTTTATCCGCTTCGCTCAACTGCGGCTTTCGACCGGCACGACCCGCGGATTTCAACACCTCGGGGCCGCCGACGGCAATTTCGTTTCGCCAGCGGCTCACCGTCTGGTTCGAAACTTTCAAGCGGCGGCCAATCTCGCTGTTGTTCAGATTCCCGCCGAACAGATTCAGAGCATGCAGCCGGCGTTTCTCCAAAGCTTTGAAGTCGCGGCGTACACCCCTTGGGTTTCCCATATTGATGGAACCCCTCTCCACCCGAAAAGTTCCGCTATATTATGCGAAGCTCAGTAGTAACACCGCGTAAGAGTGGTAAGCTCGTTGTGAGAGGCATCACATTCAAGAGCCCGCTGTGGCGTACCGCATCGTCAGGGCGCTCATTCACACTTGAGGCCACTTCCAGTCCCGGATCTCAG
>JBBSHP010001056.1:0-2166 GCA_038232555.1 Bryobacterales bacterium | reverse complement strand
ATGCATCTACTACTTTGTTAGCAGGCTTGCGCAGAGGGCCAAGTGGGCTGGGGAGGGATGTTGTTGAGGGGGCGGCACATTTAGGTTTGAAATAGTTGGCACCCAAGAAGTTGCCCGAATTTTACCCAGAGATCATATTACACATGAAGAACTTAGTAATTTGTTAGGCACTTATGATCCGGCATGAAGAAAACGGGAGAACACTGCTGGGCGGAGCGATGAACGTGCCGGTCCCCGGGTATTTTGTTATCTAATTTACATGCTAAGTCTCTCCTTACTGCGGCCGAAATCATGGTTGATAGCCGCAATTGCTGGGACACTACTGTTGGGGGTGGGTGCGGCGGTCTTCTATTTCCGCGGGCCGGCGCTGGAAAAGGCGCGGGTCTGGATAATCGGCACCGATAGCTCCCGGCCTTATCACTTTCTGATCGCGGGCCCGCAAGGTCGGCCTGTCCCCGGTGGAATGGCCGGCGAGGTGATCCAGGAAGCTGCCCGGCGCGCCGGAATCAAGCTAGCTTGGGTAGAGCGCCGAGAAGGACCGACCGCCTCGTTCAACGAGGGCTCGGTCGATCTCTGGCCCGTGATGTCTACCACCTCAGCGACGCCCCAAGTACATGTCTCCGAGCCGTATTTAAGGAATGTCTACGTTTATCTGAGCACAAAACCAGAGTGGGTCGAACCCTCCGCAAGAGGCCTCGTAAGACGCGTAGCGCTCTCAGGTTACAAATTGACTCAGCAATTCGCCCGGCAGGTGTTTCCGTCAGCCGAGCTCGTTACCAAATCCTCACGCAACGCCGCGATTTCGGCTCTCTGTGCAGGGCAAGCCGATGTCATGTTCGTCGAGGTTCGCGTCGCCCAGCAATTTGCGTTGAAGCGCCCCGTAGGATGTGAAGATAAAGACTTTTACCAGGTGGGCGCCGACGTGCCGGCTCTGGAGTTGGGCATCGGGTCCACTCCCCAGGCCGTACCCGTCGCCGAGCGTCTTCGGCAGGAAATCGATGCCATGCTGGCCGATGGCTCCATGAATGGGCTCGCAACGAATTGGAACTACTATTACAGCGGCGAGGCCGAGTTAATTTACAAGGAGAAGGCGGCTAGGGCCGCTATCCGCCTGTCCCGCGGGTTAATTGCCATCCTAATCCTGTTGTCAGTTTTACAGTTGTTTGTCTTGTTCCGAATGCGACAGGAACGGCAGACCGCACTGGACGTAGTCGTCAGCAAAAGTGCAATCCTGGAGTCCGCGCTGGATTGTATCATCGTCATCGATGCGTCCGGCTGCATTCTGGAGTTCAATCCCGCGGCGGAGAGGACGTTTGGTTACACACGCAAAGAACTTCTAGGCAAGGATTTGGCGGAAGCGATCATCCCACCATCGCTGCGGGCCGCACACCGGAGCGGGATGGTTCGCTATCTTGCAACCGGAGAAGGTCCCGTTCTTGGTAAGCGAATTGAAATCACCGGCATGCGGGCCGATGGCTCCGAGATTCCGGTCGAGTTGGCCATCATGTCTACCCACCAGAAAGGTCGCCCAGTCTTCACGGCGTATCTCCGCGATTTGAGCGACCGCAAGCGAGCCGAGCGGCGTCAGGCCGCCCTGCATGCTGTGACGAGCGTCTTAGCGGAATCAGCCACCTTGGCGGAAGCGAAGCCTAAGATCCTGCAAACGATTTGTGAGAGTCTCGGCTGGGATTTAGGTGTGATCTGGACTAAGGATGAAGGCGCCAAAGTGCTGCGTTGCGAGGGAACCTGGCATTTGCCGTGGTTAGAAGAGACCGCTTTTGAGGAGCTGACTCAGGAAACCACCTTCGAGCGCGGGATCGGGCTTCCCGGGCATGTGTGGAATAGCGCCGAGCCGTGCTGGATTGAGGATGTACAACACGACGGAAATTTTCCGCGGGCTTCCGCTGCCCGGACCACAAATCTTCACGGGGCGACTGCTTTCCCTCTCTTTTCGGAGAATGAAGTGATCGGGGTCATCGAGTTTTTCAGTCGAGAGACTCGCAAATTCGAGAGTGATTTGCACTCGATGTTCAACTCCATGAGCAGCCAGATTGGCCAATTTATCGCGCACAGGACGGCTGAGGAAGAGATGAAGAAGGCCAAGGAAGTAGCGGAGGCAGCCAATCGCAGTAAGAGCGAGTTCCTGGCCAACATGAGCCACGAGAT
>JBBSHP010001055.1:0-2170 GCA_038232555.1 Bryobacterales bacterium | reverse complement strand
GAAGGGCGCATGTCTTCCGGGCTGACGTTCCTGGCGGCCTATACCTACTCGAAGTCGATTTCGGGTCCAAGCGATATTGGCGGGCAGGTAGGCGGAGGAGCTTTTATTGGCTCGCCACAGGACATCTATAATGCGCGGGCGGACCGATCAGTTTCCGGCTTCGATGTAACGCAGAGGTTTGTCCAAACTGTGATCTATGATGTTCCCTTCGCGCGGCGTTTACATGGGCCCCTGAAATTTGCGCTGGACGGGTGGCCGGCCTCCAGCATCATGACCTTCCAGAGCGGATTCCCCGCCCCGATTGATTACGGCGTGGACACCACCGGTACGGGAATTACGTCGCGAGCCGATTCAGTACCGGGGCAGACCGCGAATCTACCCAGTGACCAGCAGACCTGGCAGCGCTACTTCAACCCCAGCGCCTTTGCGTTTGCCCAGCCGGGGCGCTTCGGCACCTCAGAAGAATGTGAGCTATGGGAACGTGATGAGCGTGAAGATCGTGCGTCCGCCGAGAAAGGTATCAGCAGCGCGAGAGTTAAGAATAGGGTGAGTAGTTTCATCAAGATTTTCCTTCTCAGCAAAATATCTATTTCTTGGCGGGCTCGTTGTCCGTGTTCACGGCCTTCTTCCCCGTGACGCCTTCCAGGGCCATGAGCAACCCGCGAAATTCGTTCTTATCAGCCTGTAACGCAGTCCCGCCCTCCAAGATAGTGAAGCGAATGGAGGAACTCCTGCCCGCAATCAAGGGATGAGTAGCAGTATTACGGCTGGGAGAATGCGAGCGACTGCGTATAGCCGTTAGCGACCGTCAAGATTGGCATCGAAGCGATCCTATATAATCCAGGTCACGAGCGTGTCCCCGTGCCGAAACACTCTATCCGTTGATGCGCGTTGAGGAACCGCAAGGAAACGTCTCTTTCGTGTATCGATCTGACGCTATATGCTTTCTGGCAGCAAAGGCGATCAAACCAATCCCGCAGCACGTCAACGCGATTGTCGAGGGCTCTGGCACCGCAGCCACACCGCTTACCAGCCCAAGGTTTTCATCCGAGTTGCCTACGACAGTTGTCTTGCCGGTTGTCACGTTGAGCGTCCTGATTGAACTATCTGGAGCGACGAAGCTGTAGATCGTGCCATTTACATTTGCAATGGTGATTTGTCCGAATGTGGTATCCGCGACTCTTGTCCCAAAGCCGGTTATGGGATCGATCTGGTACAAGACGGGCGGGGCAGTCTGCGTGACGACGGGATTCGAATTCGGGTTCGCAGGCGGCTGGAAATGGCCAGTGTCGAAATTTGCATACAGCTTGCCGCCCGCTTCAAAAAGATTTTCGTCATAAAAACCAAAGGAGCCATCGGCTGCCGGAATGGCCGGTAGGAAGGTCAAAGCAGGAAGGCCCGTTTTGCCAACGAGTGTCGCTTGACCGGATAGCGGATTGAGGGTGTAAAGATTGTTGTTGAAGTCGGTGGCGTAGTATTTGCCCAGCGCCTTTCCGAAAGACAATTGACAGTTCGACAGCTTTGCGACAACTGTGCCGGAACAGTCGCCAAAGCCGGTGGGCCCAACAACGGACACCGCCCCCGTTGCCGGATTGATCGAAGCAAGGTTTCCATCGAATGACATCGTGAGCAAATTGTTATTCGGACCGTTTGCCAGGTATTGAAGAATGGGCGGCGTATCGGAAATTTTCGTGAAGGCGCCGGTGGCCAGATCCATGGTGCCGAACTGGGAGTTGTTGCCGATTGTGTAGACGATCGGAGCAGCGTAAAGCGCGACGCCAGAGACCAATGCGCCGCATGCGGTAAGTGTCCCGGCTAACCATGCGGTCTTCTTCAAAAGGATCTTCCCAAGCGGGAAGAGGGAATGCGTAAACTGAGATTTAAGCATAGTCGGTATTATACTTTGTAGTGGACCTTTGTCAAGACCATTTTTAGCCTTTGTGTCGCTAGTATGTGATATGTCCGGTTCTATTCACACATGATCTGTCCGCTTTGATAAAAACGGCGAGACGCTGGGAAGGTGGAAGATTCCCAGCAGTACTCAGCCGCAGAAATGGAGCGGATGATGAAACTACAAGACGTTTTACTGAAAGCGATGGCGAAGAAGATCACCTGGTGGGAGGCCGCCGAGATCATTGGGGTGACGGATCGGACCATGCGCCGCTGGCGG